>JAESPE010000108.1 GCA_016756835.1 gamma proteobacterium endosymbiont of Lamellibrachia anaximandri
TCTTCCCCTCTGGCGCAAGGCACGCCGGGTAAGCAGTGCGGCCTCGCGGCTACCGGGGACTACCAGCCTTCGCTTCGCTCTCCATGGCTGGCAGCGAGGGTTGCTGCTCAGGCGGTCGAAGAGAAACGCCCCAATCACAGGATCCAGGATATCCTCCACGGCGAGGTTAACCGAGAAATGGAAGTGGCTGGTTTGAAATCGCGCGAGACATTTTTCCAACATGATACGGCTGAGCGCGGAGTACATGCGGCTCTCCTTGGCCACCTGCATGAAAGCAAAGGGCGTGAGCAGTTGTCCTGACTCATCCTGGATGCGCATCAGGCATTCATAGTGTTCAATCCGTTTACTCTTATTATTGTAGAGCGGCTGAAAAAAAGGGATGACGGCGTTTCGCCTGAGTGCGTTTTTCAGCAGACGAGTGATGCGCTGATTTGTGGCAATCTTCTCTTCGATGCCGAGTGACTCGTCATATCCGAGGATCTTGCTGCGCTGTATCTTGGTCTGCTGCAGCGCCATGATGGCTTTCTCAAGCAATGGAGCTTCATTTGAGAAACCCGCCCGGAGGCTGATCTGAATCTCATTTCCGTGGATGTCAAAGCTGTTTTGCTCGATGGCGTTGAGCAGAGTTTGTGCAAGGTTTAGCGGACTCTCCGGTGTGTCGGCATTGCTGACAAGCACGCCAAAGTCGTCGGCCCCGAGTCGATAGAGGCAGCAGTCGAGGCGACTGTGGAGCAGTGTTTTCAGCCGTTTGGAAAGCTGGGTAAGGATCTCGTCACCACCCCTGGTTCCATAGAAGTCATTGATGTGTTTGAAACCGTCAATATTGAGTACGACCAATGCTGGATGATCGGTTAGTGTTTTCTGTTCGGTCTCAAATGCAAAACGGTTAGGCAGCAGCGTCAGTGTGTCTGTGGCCGCGCCGGCCTCTAGTTTTCGGTGCAGGGCTAGGAGCTTATTGTGCTCTCTGTCAGTACCCATCAGGAGATAGATGATAACGAAGAGGGAGAGGATGAAGCCGACCGCCAGAAATGTGGAAATACGGTTGATCTGGTCTGCCTTGTTGAGACTCATCGCCAGGAAATGGTGTTTAGCCTGATGCAGGGCATCCCGGGTATTGATCTCCAGTGCCGTCTGCAGAGTGTCGCTGTAGAACCCGAGGTATTTCAGGAAGATATTAGTGTGGGAGAGGAATACCTGATTGAAGTGGGCCTCGGCTTCTTTCTCGAACTGGAACTTCTGCAGGTTTTCCATACTGCTGCGCATTTCGGCAAGGAAGTCCTTATCCAGGCTGCGGGATGCAAGAAATACTGCGGCGTTGATGCGGGAAAGCTCCGTGAAATATTGGTGGTCTTTCTGCTCAAAAAGCTCGATATAGCGGCTGGTGAGGGAGGGGATATGGGAGGTGGAGTTTTGTATCAGCGAATTGATGGTGGAAAAACGCAGGATCAACTCCTCTTTCTCCGCCAGTTTGGCTTCGTATAACCTGAACCCGGCAAGTGTTTCAGTGAATGCCGGATCTTGCAGATAGGCATTCTCCAGGATTATTCGTAGGCGTTTACGGATACTGATGATCTGCCTGTGGGTATGGTCAAAATTGTAATAGATGAAGAAAGAGGCCTTCAGCAGATGGAGGTCTAACTGCTCCTCCTGCCGTTCGATGTCACCAATGGTGTCATAGACGCTGGCGTGGAGCTGCAGCAGACGGCTGGTCTGGGAATCGGTATAAAAGAAGAGGGTACCGACGAAAAAGGCAGCAAAGACTGCGGCATAGATCTTTCCCGTGACGGTCATGGCGAATCGAGGATGGCTGGCCTATCGCCAGTCAGGGAGTTAAGAAAGGCCATCAACAGGGTGACTTGGTCATCCGACAACTTAAAGCCGAGATTGTGGAAGGCCATCTTTTCCAACACCATGTCCAGGGAAGCCGCACTGCCGTCGTGCAGATAGGGGCCTGTTAGCGCTATATTTCGCAGGGTGGGCACCTTGTAACGGTTTTTGTCGAAAGGGTCGCCGGTGCGTTGATGCAGGTCACCCCCTCCCTCCCGCCACTCCACCGGGATGACGGCGCCTAGGTATTGGTAGGAGTTGCCGCCGACATTGATGCCATTGTGGCAGGCGGCACAGCCAATCTTCTTAAAGAGCCGGTAACCGTCCTGCGCCGCTTTGTCCAGTTCAAGCTCTCCTCGCAGATAGCGGTCGAATTTGGCGTTGGGGGTGTAGAGCGCCTTTTCGAACTCTGCGATGGCATCCGCCATATCGTCTATCCTGATGGGGAGTTTCCCGTAAATTGACTTGAACAGGCGCGGATAGTCGGGGTGTAGATTGAGGCGCCGCTCCACCTCTTCCAGGGTCAATCCCATTTCGATTGGATTGTGCAGAGGACCGGAAACCTGTTCGGCCAGATTATCGGCGCGGCCATCCCAGAACTGGCGAAAATTGAAATAGGAGTTGAAAACCGTAGGCGCATTCATCTTGCCCGGCCGGTTGAAGATCCCTTCTGAGACGGCACGGTAATCCGCTCCGCCGGTATCAGGATCATGGCAGGTGGCACATGTGACTGTTTGGTCTTTTGACAGAATAGGATCGAAAAAAAGTTGTTTACCCAACCCAGCCTTCTGTTCGTTATATTCAACGTGCAGAGGGATGGGTTCAATCGGTTCCATGGCGAATGCCGACGACATTGACAGCAGGGAGATCGAGAGCAGAAAGATAAGTCTCCACAGTGGCTGCCATTGTTGGAGATAAACCATGTCGTTATCTGAGTTGCGCATTATTTACCTGCTTTCCAGCGGGTGTCGGGCTGAGTTTAAAGAAGGATGCGTTCAATCCCATCCTTTCGCATTGCTTGCTGAAAATTGGCGTACCATGAATCACCCTGTAAACGACGCACTGCCTCAACCACGATATATTCCACGTCGAGACCTGTTTCGTCACTGTAGCGACTGAGTCCCTGTTGGCAGGCGGGGCAGGCAGTCAGCATTTTTACGTTGTTTTCACCCTCTTTCGACAGCAGCGCTTTACCTTTATGCAACTCTGTCGATTTGCGAAAGCGCAGTTGGGTCGCGATATCGGGCCGACTGGTCCCCAGTGTGCCGGCTTCGCCGCAACAGCGGTCTGAAAGCAGAACCTCCTTGCCGGTCAGTGCCGAGGCCACTGTCAACGGATTGTAGGTTTTCATCGGGCTGTGGCAGGGGTCGTGATATAGATAATCCATCGGCTGATCTCCAGACAGCTTAACCCCTTTCTCCATAAGGTATTCGTGAATGTCGAGCAGACGGCAACCGGGGAAGATCTTTTCAAACTGATATTGTAACAGCTGGTCCATGCAGGTGCCGCAGGAGACGATTACCGTCTTGATGTCCATGTAGTTGAGGGTGTTGGCCATTCGATGGAACAGCACCCGGTTTTCGGTAGTAATGGCCTGCCCTTTGTCGGCCAGACCAGCGGCATTCTGCGGATAGCCACAGCAGAGATAACCCGGCGGCAGTACTGTTTGGGTACCGAGTTCGTAGAGCATCGCCAGAGTGGCCATGCCGATCTCACTGTAGAGACGTTCTGAGCCGCAGCCGGGGAAGTAGAAGACAGCATCGCTATCCTCAGTGACTTTTGCGGGGTCACTTAAGATTGGGATAGTGGTCTTGTCCTCCAGATTCAAGGCGGCACGCAGGGTTTGTGCCTGCAGCTTCACCCGGATGGGGCGGCTGACAAGTTCTACCGCCAGGGTGCGGGGTGAGGGTTTGCCGGTGGAGCTGACGGGCAGCCTGTCGGGCTTGCCCAGCAGGCCAAAGTTGCCTGCAAGCCGGTGTCCGAGACTGAGCCCTTTGAAACCCCAGTCAGCCATGCCTTTGCGCATCCAGCGGATGGTGCGGGGATCGGAAATATTGAGAAAGGTCATCGCGGCCTGGGCACCGAGATTGCGTTTTTTCTGCCCCTTATCCACCAGTATCTTGCGAATCCGGGTGGTGACATCACCGAAATCGATGTTGACCGGGCAGGGTTTCTCGCACTTGTGACAGACGGTGCAGTGGTCTGCAATGTCATTCATCTCGCCGAGATGCTGCAGGGAGACGCCGCGTCGGGTCTGCTCCTCATAGAGGAAGGCCTCGATGATCATCCCTGTGCCGAGAATCTTGTTGCGGGGCGAGTAGAGCAGGTTGGCGCGGGGGATGTGGGTCATGCAGGTTGGTTTGCATTTGCCGCAGCGCAGGCAGTGCTTGATCTCATCGTTGAGGGCGCCGAGCTCACTCGCCTCCAGGATAATCGCTTCCTGCTCCAGCAGGCGCAGGGATGGCGTGTAGGCATTATCCAGGTTGGCGTTTGCGGCGAGCTTGCCACGGTTGAACCATCCTTGGGGGTCGACCTGTTTTTTATAGGCCGCAAAGGCATCGAGTTTGTCTGTTTCGAGATACTGCAGTTTGGTAAGGCCGATGCCATGTTCACCGGAGATGGCACCGCCCAGTGAGGTGGCGAGTTCCATGATGCGGTCGACGATCCGGTCGGCCTGGTGCAGCATCTCATAGTCGTCGGAGTGAACGGGGATGTTGGTGTGCACGTTTCCGTCACCGGCGTGCATGTGCAGGGCAACGAATAGGCGGGTACCACGAATCTCTTGATGGATCTCCCGCAGTGCATGGCGCAACGGCCTCATATCCTGGCCGGTAAATATCTCATCGAGACGGCTGGCGATGTCCCGCCGATAGGAGATCGGCAGGTCGCGGCGTAACAACAGGTCGATGATCCGGTCATCTTCCCGGATATGCTCCTTCTCGTCGCCGCTGAGCAGCTGGGCATGTTCTGCTGCCGGAGCATCCAGTTGTGCCAGGATCAATTCCCAGCGTCCCCGTGCCTGTTTCACTGCCTGCTGTGCAAGGTCGACCTTGTCCTGCAGGATCTTGTGGCTCTCTGCGCTCGGCTCGTTTTCGTTGGCCAGCAGCCGCTGACCACAATCCCCGGCCAGGCACTCAAGCACAGCGTCGGCGATGCGAATCTTATTGCCCACCGACTCTTCGATATTGATCCGCTCCACGCCCCGACTGTAGTCCGCCAGCCGATCCAGGGGGATCACCACGTCCTCGTTTATCTTGAACGCATTGGTGTGGGCGGAGATGGCAGCGGTACGTGCCCGGTCCACCCAGAAACTGCGGCGGGCCTCAGGGCTGACGGCAATGAAGCCCTCCGCATCCCGGGCGTTGGCGAGCCGTACCACTTGCGAAGCAGCCTCTTCCACCGCTGTTTCGTCGTCACTGGCGATGTCTGCGAGCAGCACCATCTTGGGACGTTCCCTGCGGGGTGCCTTGGCGGAGTACTTGACTGCCTTGAGGTAACGCTCGTCGAGATGCTCCAGCCCAACCAGCAGCACATCGGGCTGTTGGTCGAGATAATCCTTGATCTCGACGATGGCCGGCACCGCCCGGCCGATGTTGCTGCCGAAGAATTCGAGACAGAGGGTGCGCGCCTGCACCGGCATGCGGTGCAGTATGAAACGGGCGGAGGTGATCAGGCCATCACAGCCCTCTTTCTGCACCCCCGGCAGACCGGAGAGAAACTTGTCGGTGACATCCTTGCCGAGCCCCGCCTTGCGGAACGCGGAGCCGGGTATCTCCAGGATCTCCGGGGCGGCGCTGAGAGGGTTGTGATCGGCGTCGAAACGGGAGATACGGAAGCGCACCCGTGCCTGCTCGTGGATCTTGCCCAGATTGTGCTCGAGGCGCTCGACCTCCAGCCACTCCCCGTCAGGTGTGACCATGCGCCAGCTAGCCAGATTGTCGAGGGTGGTGCCCCAGAGCACCGCCTTTTTGCCGCCGGCATTCATGGCGATATTGCCGCCGATGGTGGAGGCGTCCTGGGAGGTGGGATCGACGGCGAAGGCGAGGCCGTCCGCCTCCGCCAGCTCCGAGACCCGGCGCGTGACAACTCCGGCACCGGTGGCGATGGTGGGTACCTTGCCGTTTACATCTGGCAGTGAGAGGGTCTCTATGACGCCCAGTTGCTCAAGTTTTTCGGTATTGATCACCGCGCAGTGAGGGTCGAGGGGCACTGCGCTGCCGGTGTAACCGGTGCCGCCGCCACGGGGAATGAGGGTGAGGCCTGAGTTTATGCAGGCGCGCACGATGGGGGCGACCTCCTCCTCCGTATCGGGGGTGATGACCACAAAGGGGATCTCGACGCGCCAGTCGGTGGCGTCGGTGGCGTGAGCCACCCGTGCCAGGCCGCTGAAATCGATATTGTCCTTGCGGGTCAGGCCGATCAGGTTGCGTTGGGTCCTGCGGCGCAGTTCGATTTGCTGCTCGAACAGACTGGCGAAGGAGCTGACGGCTCGGCGTGCGGCCTCTAGCAGCACAAGAGCCTGAGCATTGTCATTGGCCCGCGATTCGAACTGATCGAGCCGGTGAGTCAAGGCGTCTATCAGTGCCTGGCGGCGTTCCGGGTTTTGCAGCAGGTCGTCCTGCAGATAGGGGTTGCGAGTGATAACCCACATATCCCCAAGCACCTCGAACAGCATCCGGGCGGAGCGACCGGTGCGGCGAGAGCCTCGCAGTGCCTCGATGGTGTGCCACATCTCCTCGCCGAGAAAACGGATAACGATCTCACGATCCGAAAAGGAGGTGTAGTTGTAGGGGATCTCGCGAATACGCTGAACTGGCTGTTCGTTCATCAGGCTGCCGATTGGGATAAAAACAGTTCTCGAAAGCATCAATCTCTTCGAGGGAGTGGCCTATTGTAGCCCAATTCAAAAGGGGGAGGCTTTGAGGGTTCTCAAGCAGATTCAGAGGCTCCCTTAAGGGGCAGAGAGCATTGCCCCTGGATGACAACTCTTTGGGGGGAGGATTTGCCGTTACCGATTAGGGGAAGTCGGCATGGACCTCATGATCCTCGAGAATGCGTTCAATGTTGCAGGCGATATTGAAGTTGCCCTCATCCGACGGATAGCTTCTTATGACGCATGCTTCGGCGGATAGCGGCGGCGTGATAGTCTTTCCCGGCATGATCTCCACTGCAAGCTGGGTGCCTGGCTCGAGTGATTGCTCAGACTCCAGCAGTATGCCGGTGCTGCTCAGATTCTTGACCACTGCAGCGGAGACATTTTTGTCTCCAACGATGCGGAAACGGGCCGGGCATTCGATGTTCATGCGCAAAAAGTCACGCTTTTCGGCATAGTTATTCATCCGCTCTACTCCTTAATGTCTGTGACGACCGATTTGGGAAAATTGCAATTCGACAATTTTCCGACATTTCCGATTGAGAATAAATGTAGCAGTCTTTACAGATAACGAAAGTGCTTTTTCTGCCCAGAGAGGCTTTTTGTTCCTGGATTTTTGTCACAGAGTCTATTTCTGCTTCCAGCGTCTTCAAGCGGAACCGGTCTGAACGGGGTAAACTTAAGACGTCTGTCCCCAAAACAGACGTAGGTCCGATCAAGCTTGCGGATCGGGCAATCAGCTAACCGTTTCGCGCAGAATTTTGCAAGGACCCTGGTCATGATGAAATGCCTACTGTTTTGTTTGCTGTTATTGCCGGTTTTATCGGTGGCAAATGCGGAAACTGTCTATCGCTCGGTGGATGAGTCAGGGCAGGTGACCTATTCCGACACGCCGGGAAAGGGCCGGTCGGATGTGGTAAAGATGCCGTCCGGGCCATCCCAGGAAGCAATGCGGGAGACCCAGGCTCGGGAGAAAGAGATCAGAGATGCAGCCAATAAGGCCGGGCGTCAACGACAGTCAGGTGATCAGCAGCGTGCCGTCAATATCAGTGAAGCCGAACGGAATTTGCAGGCGGCCGAGGCCAGGTTGGACGATGCTAAGGTCCTGCGGGATGAGGATCGCCAATCCACGGCTGGTGGGGGTCGTCGTATCCGCCCCGAGTATTTCGAACGCATCAAGCAGGAAGAGGCAGCCGTGAAGGCGGCACGGAAAAAACTGCAACAGACACGCAACGGACGTTGATGGAGGTCTACCTTGTCGGCGGTGCCCTGCGTGACAGACTGCTCGGACTGCCGGTGGTTGAGCGGGACTATGTGGTAGTGGGTGCCACCCCGCAGATGATGCTGGAACGGGGCTTCAAACAGGTGGGGAAGGATTTCCCCGTTTTTCTCCATCCTCAGACCAGTGAAGAGTATGCGCTGGCCCGTACCCTGCGAAACCCTGTTTCAGGTAGCCGTTTTCCTGAAGCCCACGCTGACCCGGATGTCACCTTGAAAGAGGATCTGGCGCGTCGTGATCTCACCATCAATGCGATAGCCGAGAGTGAAACGGGAGATATTTTCGACCCTTTTCAGGGGCGCCGTGATCTGCAGGCAAAGTGCCTGCGGCACGTCTCCCCTGCTTTCAGTGAAGACCCGGTCCGGGTCTTGCGGGTCGCCCGTTTCATGGCGAAATACTGTGATCTCGGATTTCAGATCGCACCCGAGACGTTGTCTCTGATGCGGGAGATCAGCGCAGCCGGCTCCCTTGAAACTGTGGCGCCGGAACGGGTTTGGCAGGAGCTGGAGAAAGCTCTGCTGCTGCCGAATCCCAACCCATTTATTGAAACCCTGCGGCAGTGTGGCGCCCTTGCCGCGTTATTCCCTGAGCTCGATTGCCTCTGGGGTGTGCCGCAGCCGCCCAAATGGCATCCTGAGATCGATACCGGTCTGCATACGCTGATGGCCCTGGCGATGGCGGCCCGTCTGTCCGATGATCCCCTGGTGCGTTTTGCCGCGCTGACCCACGATCTGGGGAAAGGGAACACATCGGCGGAGATACTGCCCAGCCATCACGGGCATGAAGGGCGCGGCGCGCGCATCATCCGGTTATTGTGTGAGCGGCTCAGGGTGCCGACTCACTACCGTCTTCTTGCTGAGCGTTGTGCAGCCTACCATGGCCACATCCACCGTCTGGATGATTTGAGACCGGGTACGGTATTGAAGGTGCTGGAGGGGCTGGACGCCTTTCGCCAGCCGGAGAACGTTGCGCGTTTTCTGCTGGTCTGCGAGGCGGATTATCGTGGACGAGGGGGGTTTGAGGAGCGGCCCTATCCCCAAGCGTCGCGTTTCAACGATCTGTTTCACGCAGCGACACAGATTGATAAAGGGGAATTGAAGCGAATGAAACCGGGTAAGGCAGTGGGTGAGGCGATCCGGGTGCTGCGGCTGGAGGCGATTAAGGCTGTGATCTAGGCTGGTTCAAGCGTAGCGGAACTGCCAAACCATACATTCAGTCGACCCGGCAGTGCCCGATCCGCTACGCTTGATCGGGCCTACATTGGGATCAGTTCTCAGAGAACTAACCAGCCAACCGTTCGAAGATTCGAAACCCCGCCAGATAGGTGCCGACCGCCGAGCCCAGTGTGCTCAGAAAAAAGACCAGCAGAATGCGGGAGACCCGGTTGCGCCACCAGCCTTTGAGAGAGGTGGTATCGTTGCGCAGCGCTCCAAAATCGGCGACCGTGGGTTTGCGCAGAAAGATCTCCATGCCGGCGGTAACCATGCCTGCGCCGATGGTGGGATTGAGAGAGGTGATCGGGGCTGCCAGAAATGCGGTGATCACTGTTATGGGGTGGGCAGCGGCCAATAGTGCGCCAAGGGCTGAGAGGCCGCCGTTGATGAGTACCCAATCCATCACCAGCTGCCAGCCGAGTTCCGGACTGCGCATGAAACCGATGAAAAAACCCACCATCACCAGGGCGACGATTGCCCAGGGGATCAGTTTTGGCCAGCGGCTTGGTTTGGGAATCCGTTCGAGGTTTTCGATGATCTTTTTTGGGGGATCCTGCTCTGTCTCCAGATATCCGGCGATGCCTTGCATGTGTCCCGCGCCGATGACCACCAGCAGGTTTTCATGTCCTGCCTGTTCGATCTCCTCACGTAGCCGGGCCGACATATAGCGATCACGTTCGTCGATGAGTGGGAGGTAGAGGTCCTGCCGGTCTTCAGCAAACTCCGCGAAGGTGGTCTCCAGCATGTCGCCCTCTTTGAGGCGCTCGATCTCGGCTTCGTCCACCTCCTCTTTGGAGACGATACTGGCGAGCAGTCCAGCGAAGAGGCCGAAGCGTTTCCACCAGGCCAGATTACGGGAGACCCGCTTCAGGGTGACGCCGATCTCCCGATCGATGAGCAGTAGTGGCAGATTTGCCTCGCGGGCAATGCGGATCGCTTCACGCTGTTCTGCGCCGGGTTCTATGCCGAACTGGTCAGCCAGACGCTGTTGATAGGCGCCAAGCGCCAGGCTCGCCATCACCAGGGGTACCCGTCCCTCACGCACGACTTTGAAGAGATCCATCTTCGCCAGGGCGTCGGGGTTCAGCAGGGCGTTATAGCGACTTGGGCAGAGTTCCACCGCGACGGCATTGAACTCTCCGCTTTCGAGCAGCTCCGTTACCTTCTCTGCACTGGCGCGGGACACGTGCGCGGTGCCCAGCAGGGTAATCCGGCTGCCATCAAGCTCGATATCAATTTGTGGTTCCTGTTGCCCTGCAGTCATCTCTGTTGGCCAGGTGATTTCTGAAAGCGGCATCATACCAGTGATAAGGAGAATACACAGGGTATCGCTGGGTCATAGGTTAAATAGCCTGATGAATCTGTAGTTGCTATGAGATGAATCGGGTAGTCTTATCTGACATCGCTGGAATCAGAGAGAAGCGGGAGGTTGGAATGTTAGCGAGAGTGATTCTGCTGAGCTTAATATTGCTGCTGGTGTTGGGCGGATGCAAGACCATGGATGAACACAAGCAGGTCTCGGCGCTGGAAGATACGCTACGCCGGTATGAAGGCACCATTCGTTGGGGCAGTGTGGACAATGCCCAGGGTTTTCGCACCCTCGATGCCACAGGTGACCCCCCCCCACCGGTCAGAGCTGATCTGAGGGTTACGAGTTACGAGGTGGTTCAGGGACCGACAATGCTCGATGAGACGACGGCGGTACAGATTGCCGATATTCAATACACCTTTGATGAGCGTCCGGTACTCAGATCGATCGTCGATCAGCAGGTTTGGAAGTACGACGAAACGAAAAAACTCTGGCAGCTGCAGACCCCTGTGCCCCTCTTTAAATAGTGTTTGACCGGAAATACCGTTTTTACCACGAAGCGCACGAAGATATTTTATTGTTAATCAATCTTTTACCTTCGCGCACTTCGTGTTCTTCGCGGTTAAATATGGGTTTTCGGACGGACACTGAGTGGCTCAAGACAATGTGACGACCATAGGGTGCAAATCTGCGCGCAATATGTGATTGGAGTGGCTGAGAAGAGGAACACCAATGCAAGGAAATTCGCAATTATCACCAACCTCACGCTTTCTGCTGCTGGCTGCCGCCTTTGTGGTGCTGGTAGCGGGAATGAAAGCCGCAGTCTCGCTGCTGGTACCCTTTCTGTTGGCGCTATTTATCTCAGTGATAGCCGCACCACCCCTGTTTCTTCTCAAGCAGAGAGGCATTCCAACTGCGCTGGCGTTGCTGATCGTGATCTTGGGCATTGTCGGCACAGGCCTGCTGCTGGGCTGGCTTGTGGGTGGTTCGCTGAACGACTTCATCAATAACCTGCCGAAATACCAGGAGCGGCTGGCGGCGCAAAGCCAGAGCTTTCTGGTCTGGCTGGGTGAACAGGGTGTGGAGGTTGATGAGCGTACACTGACCACCTATTTCGATACAGGAAAGGCCATGGCAATGGCCGGAAAAGTCCTGAGCAGTCTGGGAAATGTACTGACCGAAGCGCTGTTCATCCTTATCACAGTCATATTTATCCTGGTCGAGGCTGCAGGGTTCCGCCGCAAATTACATCTATTTATTAAAGACCCGGAAGCCGCGCTGAGCCATATCGAAAAGATTACCTCGGACATCAAGCGCTACATGTCGATCAAGACCTCAACCAGCCTGCTGACCGGCGTGATCATTGCGGTATGGCTGCAGGTGTTGGGCGTGGATTATCCGATCCTTTGGGGAACCGTGGCTTTCCTCTTTAACTATATACCCAATATCGGCTCCATCATTGCAGCGATACCTGTGGTGTTGCTTGCCTTGATCCAGCTGGGTGTAGGGGCTGCACTCTGGGTCGCAGTTGGCTACCTGGTGGTTAACAATCTGGTTGGCAATGTGATCGAGCCCCGTTTTATGGGGCGTGGTCTGGGACTCTCCCCGCTGATCGTATTCCTCTCTCTGGTGTTCTGGGGCTGGATCCTGGGTCCGGTGGGCATGTTCCTGTCGGTGCCCCTGACCATGATCGTGAAGATCATCCTTGATAGCAGCGATGAGACAAGGGTCATTGCCGATTTCCTGGGGCCTGAACCGGAAAAATAGGAGTTGGGCTCACAAGGGGGGGGCTCGCAGGACATCCCCGACAACTTCAGGCTTGTCGGGATTTTTTACAGTCCGTGAAGGGGTTTTTACATTTTGCAGACGCTGCCAGCCATGGAGAGCGAAGCGAAGGCTGGTAGTCCCCGGTAGCCGCGAGGCCGCACTGCTTACCCGG
>JAESPE010000109.1 GCA_016756835.1 gamma proteobacterium endosymbiont of Lamellibrachia anaximandri
TTCGGACCTACCATGCTGCTGAAATTGCTTTATATCACGCGCTTGGGGCGTTACCCGTACCGGAAACTACCCACGAATTTTTCTGAGGAGGCAATTTTTTGTTAGATCCAGCGGCTTGCCTGTGAAGCTAATGACGGGGACGAATACGGTCAATAGTGGAAACAGGTTTCCCCCAAAATCCTGGGGTTTCCTGATGGACCCGTCTACATCAAGATAAGAATAAATCTTGTTTGGATTGATAACCGTCATAGTATTTTACTGTGGTATTTGTAGATACTAACAGTAAGCCTGATGGGCGGGGTTGGATATTTTGAATCTTGTAACAGGCTGATGGAGTGGTGTTTATGAAATGGCAATCTGTCATCAGGTCTTTTGGATTTCTGGGCCTTCTTCTGTTTTTACCACCTGCATTCTCTGCAGAGGGTGAGGCATTCACAGAATCCGTGGTTATATTCAACACCATCTGCGCAAAATGCCATGAAGCTCAATGTAGCGGTCGATTGAGTTTCGACGAGGCCTTTGAGAAATCAACCAGTCATGTCCTGAGGCACTACGGGCAGGCATCCGGGAAGCAATGGCTACAAAAAGAGCTGTTCGATATTCTCAACTACATGAAAGGAAAATGCGCTTATTACCCGACACAGACTCTTATACCTTCAAAGAGAGTCTGGAATAGAGCTATTTTGGATAAATTTACGACTTTGATGGAGAGGAACTACTTTATCCCTGTCGGTCACTTTGCTCCGGGGCGTTATCGTATTGAACTGGAGCTTGAGAGAGATGCAAAGGTAATCACACATCTCATATCCGCGGAGTTTGAAATGGCGCTGGAGGATTGCTTTCTATCAACTGATCGAAGGGTGAATATTCCGGTTCGTATTGAAGAGCCGGGAGACTACTATTTTCGCATGTATCCGAAAACACCCGTTAGGATCCTCAGATTTTCAATCCTTCCAAATGAAAGCAAAGTTCAACAGGATTTAAAAACTCCCATGTGACTAATCCTCTTTGCGCCCCAAATGCAATTCCCATTACGATACTTAGCCAACTACATTCCCAAATTATTTGAAACCGGTTGGTTCGGACAAAACCCTGCATCAGATGCGTTGCTCGGCGCAGGCACCGGCAGTATCGCCGTCGGCCGGCCGGTGGTCAGCTATCTGCTAGGGGATCGTCTATCTCAGTGCAGATATTACCTCGATTATAAACCTTCAGGATCACAGCTACTCCCTCGTCCCGGGAGTGAATTATACGGGATTTAATAACATCGAATTACGCCTCAGTGCAGCCCTGAATCAGGGTGTTCCTCACTTTGAATTTGGAGAAAAGCTGGTTGAAACTCGCATTGAGTTACGGGTGAGATATTTTTTCTAGGACCTGTATAAGGCAGCCATATAAATTAGGAAATGCAAAAAAATCTTGTAAATCATTGTGTTGAGTTGTTTCTCGCCTTAATTTTCACTGTTCATTGTAGATGGTTTGCAGGATGAACGTAGGGTGCGCCGCGGGCACCATGAGTGCTCTCAGAGAGTGTGCCTCCAGCCTGTGAATTAAAGATATCCCCCCCCCCGGCCGCCATAAGGCTCGGAGACAAATAGTCTTCCTTATTGCTTGGGGATATCGCAGTGGAATTGTCTGGATCTCAAAATGTGGCGTAATCAGCGCCTGGGATTAATAATGATCGTGGCCTCATTGGTTGTAATGGGCCTGATTGTTTTCCTCTTATTCGACTATCAACTGGATGCACGCCTGAAACAGGCCAGAAGCCAAGGTGTGGGGCTTGCCAGGGTGTTGAGCGGGATGGCTTGGGACGCATTGGTGCCTGAGCGTGGCAGACAGGGTGTACTACAGGCTCTGCGTCAGGGACAGAGCAACCCGGATTTTGCCTATGCTGCGGTTGTCGATATTCTGGGAAAAGCCGCCAATGAGAGTTCCGTGCCGGGGATTATCATTCCCAACCAGCCGATCCCCAATGACCCTCTCGCCTGGTTGGGTGAGCGGAAAATTCATTCAGCGGCGGACGGTCGCAACTTCCTCGAATTTCACGCGCCGGTCTTCGATGAGGGTGATATACGCGGTTACGTTCGCCTCGGCTATTTTCAGCCTGAAGCAGGTTTGCAGTATGAAGATCTGCCGTTCTTTGCGATGTTTACCCTGCCGGTATTCCTGCTGACGCCACTATTTTACTTCCTGCTGCGGCGTGAAATCCGACCCCTGCGTCAGATGAACGAAAACCTTGAAGGCCTGATTGAAGGGGGGGTGGAAAAACGCGTGGAATTACACCCCAGCGGCGAACTGGGAGATTTCATTCAGAGTTTTAACGAATTTATCAACTCCGCCCAGAATCGAATCCAGACGCTGGAAAGTGAGCAGAGCGGGATGCTGACATCGAGTAAGTTGCTATCCTACCGGCATGCCAGGATTGAATCGATTTTAAAGGCATTGCCGGATGCAATTCTGGTTATCGATGAAGGCGGTTGCGTCAATTATGCCAATGACAAGACGGCTGGCCTTCTCGGAAAAACTCAGGAATCAATTATTGGCAAAAAGCCACAGGAGTGGTGTAAAGATCCTAGTCTCATTACCTATTTGTCGGGCCACAATGCCAATGGCGGGCAGGTTGGCTATATCTCTGATTCGATTCGTATCGCACCGCCGCATGATCCGGAAAAACTACTCGAAGTAAAAGCCTATCCACTATTCTCGCCAAAAGACGGCTCTCATCTGTTAGGCAATATGGTAGTGATCCGGGATTGTACTGAGGAACAGATCGCCAATCAAAATCGTGGTGAATTTATAGCCCAGATATCTCATGAACTGAAGACTCCACTCAATGTGCTGGCTATGTACAGCGAGGCGTTGCTTGGAGAGGACGGTGACTCTGAGTCCTTCCGTATTGAAGGACTGAATGTCATCCATGATGAGGTCGAACGACTCTCTACGCTGATCAACAATATGCTTGCCATCAGCCGGTTCGAACTTGGCGGTATCCAGATGAATCGGCAGCGTGTGCGCCTCGGAGAGTTTCTTGAGGATGCTTTCAATAATACCACCCAGAGTGGGCGTGGCAGGGATCTTGAATATGAAATCGACCTGCCACGTGAGATGAATGCACTTAATGTTGACAAGGAGTTGTTACGCATTGCGGTCAACAATCTGCTTACCAATGCGATCAAATATAACAAGTCAAACGGCACCGTTACTCTAACTGCACAAGAGTTTGATGATGCCATTGAAATCAGCGTGAGCGATACCGGCGTGGGTATCAGTCCAGACGACCAGCAGAAGATATTCGATAAATTCTACCGCGCCGATGACGATAAAGTCAGAGAGCAGACTGGACATGGTTTAGGGTTGTCTCTGGTGCAGCAGATTGTGCACTTCCATCATGGAAAACTGAGTGTGGAGAGTGAACACGGAAAGGGCAGTACCTTCACAATACGGTTGGAAAAGGATATGGCAACACGACTGCAGGCAGATGCTGTATGAAAAAAATTCTGATTGCTGATGACGAGCCTCATGCTATTCGAATACTTAGACAGTCTCTCGAGCGTGCAGGCTATCAGGTCGAAGGGGCTCGAAATGGCCTGGAGGCTCTCGAAAAGCTGCGTGAACAGATGCCTGATGTGTTGATTACCGATATCCAGATGCCGCGTATGACGGGACAAGAGCTGTGTGCACAGATAGTGGAAGAGATGCCGCAAAGGGACTTTCTTATCTTTGTGTTGACTTCCAGAACGGAGATCGAGCACCGGGTATGGTCGGCCGGTATCAATAATCTGAGATTTCTTGAGAAGCCCATAAGCGTCCGCAAACTGATTGCAAATTTGGATGAGTACTTCAGTTATGAGAAAGCAGGCGGGAGCGGTCTGGCCTGATGAATCATTCACTCAGCCTGATCAAGTTTGAAAATTATTTCCGGTTGCTTCAGAGCTTGTCTCCGGAAATTATTGTGCTGAGCTTGTTTGAACGTGAAGGGCAATGCATCTGGTCCAGTGGTGATGTGCAGAGTGAAGATGGCTTGAAGCTTGCGAGTCATGCAATGAGTCATTCTGATGAATTGCGCGAAAAGAGTTCCGATGATTTCAGCTGGCAGCAACTCGAAGGTGGCGAAACGGTTTTCTCACTTTGTCTGAAAGATGAGGTGGATGATTATCCGCTGAACCTGATTGTGCTGACGCGGGCTGATGAAGCCTGGGGCGGCGCAGCAGTCAATACTATTCGCAAAAGGTTGGCTGCGTTGGGTGAGTGTATATGTAATGAGCGTGATCTTAACATGGAACTCGAATCCATGGCGGATGAGCTCAGCATCCGCTATGAAGAGTTGAATCTCGTTTATCAGTCGGATAGACATTCTATCGGGCTCTACCATGCCAAGGAATCCTTGCGTCTTTTGGTGGCTGAGTGTGCCGGGGCGCTTGCTGTGGGCATGTCTGCTCTGTTACTTCCAGGCAAGAACATCAGTATTTATGAATATGACGAAGGTAATGCCGCCATTGGTACCCCAAGAGTGCATGCCACTCTAAAAGATGAGTGTTACGAGAGGGTGAAGACACTGGGGGCTTCGATCGTGATCAATAGTTCCCAGGATGCTGTTCAGCATCGGCTAACCAGTGGTTTACCCTGTAAGTTTCTGCTCAGTCCGGTAGAGGGTGGAAACGGGAGCGTGATTGGCATGCTGGCGATCATTAATCCTGAACGCAGACGTGACTTCAGTAACAGCGACCGTAATCTGCTTGGCGTCATGTCGAAAAAGGTGACCAAGATCATTCAGGTCAACTACGATAGTTTGACCGGTCTGGAAAATGCACATAGTTTTGAATCCAGTGTCACGGGGTTACTCGCCAAATCCAGGAGCCATGGCGTGAAACATGCCATCCTGAATATTGATATTGATCGTATCGGGGTGATTAATGATACCGGGGGTCGTGAAGCAGGTGATGCTGCGATTTGCCTGGTGGCGGAAAGTATTGAAAAAACGGTGCGCACAGAAGATTCAGTAGCACGTTTAAGTGGTGATGAGTTTGGTGTGCTGCTGGAAAACTGTCCCCTGGAGACAGCTGAGAGGTTGGCGGGACGCATCAGCCAGGAGATTGCATTGATCGATTTTTCCTGGGGAGAATGCACACACGAACTCAGCGCCTGTATTGGGGTCGCTGCAATTACAGTACAGAGCGAGTCGATTGCTGCGATATTGAGTTCTGCAGAGGTTGCGCGCAATGCGGCAAAGGAGCGAGGCAAAAACCGCATCCAGGTCTACGAGCAGGGAGATACAGATCTTCAGCGGCGCCGGGATGAGATGCAGTGGGTTGGCCGTATCCAGACGGCGCTGCGTGAAAACCGCTTCCAGTTGTATGGTCAGCTGATCCAGGGTCTGGATTGTCACAATGACGAGCGGCATTACGAAGTGTTGCTGCGCATGATTGATGAGCAGGGTGAGTTGGTTCCGCCTAGGGAATTTCTGCCTGCAGCAGAACACTATCATCTGATGACAAATATCGATCGTTGGGTTGTCCAACAGGCTTTTGATCAGCTACTGTCGATGGCAGGCGGTTTGCAGGCGTTCCCCTGCCATCTGTCGGTAAATCTGTCCGGCCAGTCGATGAGTGATGAAGACTTTGCAGACTTTGTCTGCGAACAGCTTAAACGGTTGGGTTCATATACAAATCTCATCTGTTTCGAAGTGACAGAGTCAGCAGCCATAGCAAACCTGGATGAGGCAAAGCATTTTATGGCCAAGGTTAAATCCCTGGGTTGCATGTTTTCCCTGGATGACTTTGGTACCGGTCTCAGCTCCTTTGCCTATTTGCGGAATTTGGATGTTGACTACCTCAAGATCGATGGCTCTTTTGTAAGCAAGATAGATGTAGACCCGGTGTCTGAAATCATGGTGTCCGCAATCAATCAGGTAGGTCACGCCATGGGATTGCTCACGATAGCTGAGTATGTCGAGAATGATACGATAAGCCTGAAACTGTGCGATATCGGAGTGGATTTCGGCCAGGGTTACGCACTGGAAAAACCGAAACCACTGCAAGCATGCTTTGAAGATATAGTGCGTGAAAAAAAAGTGGCTAACGGGTGAGGGTGAAATGTCTACTGCATCGGTGACAGCTATCGAAATTGAAGATGCTCCGGTGGCAAATGCCGTGATGCGTACCCGAATGGGCGTTATGACCTACTTGGCGCCAAAAGGCATTCTTTCCAGTGATGAAGAGTTGCAGCCGTTGCGTGAAGCAATAGAGACCTGCCTGCAACAGTGGGAAACCCAAGTCGTTATAGATCTGTCTTTGGTGCCATTGGTTCACAGCAGGGCATTGGAAACCCTGCTGGATGCACAGGATAAACTGGCCAAGACAGGTGGTTGGTTAAAGGTGTCCAATGCAGGTGCACTGATTCGGGAAATATTTACCATCACCGGCTTGTGCAAAGCTATTGCAGTGATTGAGGCGGGTCAGGAAAAAACGGTTGTGACTGCACCTGCTCCGGCGGCAGAAAAGATCCGTTTCGGAGATCTCCTGGTGGAGATGGGGCTGCTCACTGGTGAGCGTGTGAATGAGGCGCTTGTCCAGCAGAAGAAAACCGGTCAGCGGCTGGGACAGATTATTGTCGACAAGGGTTGGGTGACTGAGAAGGCCCTGCTGGAGGTTTTGAGTCAGCAGCTCGGGATACCCTTCTCCAATCTGCGTGTTGGGCTTTACGATCCAGAGATTGTAGATCTGCTGGATGTCGAAGTGGCGCGGCGTTTGAAAATGTTGCCGTTATTCCGCTTGCGCGGCGTACTCTATCTTGCCACACCGGATCCTCAGGCGGTGCCGAGTTTTGGTGAGGTGGAGGAGCGCACCGGCTTGCGGGTTCAACCTGTATTGGCGCGCAAGGAAGATATCATCAAGGCCATCAGCGAGGCCCACTCCGACAACAGTTACGGTGCCGAAATGATGGAGGCGTTGGAGGAGGACTTCGAACTTGTTGAAAACAAGTTATCTGACGACTACTCGACAATCGATGATCTGGCTGCGGGCAGTCCGGTCATCAACATGGTCAACTCAATTATTCAACGTGCGGTGCATGATGGCGCCAGCGATATTCATATCGAGCCATCACAGAAAATATCCCGTGTGCGCTTCCGTATCGATGGTTTGCTTTATGAAGTCATGACGCCGCGCCAGGAACTGCATCCCGCCATCGTCTCTCGCCTCAAGGTCATGGCCAATCTGGATATCGCCGAACGGCGTCTGCCACAGGATGGGCGCATTCAGGTGCATACACAGGGACGCCCGATCGATCTGCGTTTCAGTTCACTGCCTGGCCTGTATGGCGAGAAGGTCGTGTTGCGGGTGCTTGACAAGAACCAGGCGATTCTCAATGTCTCCAAGCTGGGCATGGTCGACACCAATCTCGATGGTTTCAAGCGTCTGTTGGATCGCAGCTTTGGGCTGGTGCTTGTTACCGGCCCAACCGGAAGCGGAAAGACAACGACTCTCTATTCGGCAATCAACTATCTCAACAGCATTGAAAAGAACATTGTCACCATTGAAGATCCGGTGGAGTATCAACTGGATATCGTCAATCAAAATCCTGTCAAGGAACAGATAGGTCTGACTTTCGCAAAGATGCTCAAGCATGTTTTGCGGCAGGATCCGGACGTGGTAATGGTGGGAGAAATTCGTGAGCGTGAAACCGCAGAGATTGCGGTGCAGGCAGCACTCACCGGTCATTTGGTGCTGTCCACACTGCATACCAATGACAGCGTGGGTGCGGTAACACGCATGATCGACATGGGTGTTGAACCCTATCTATTGTCGTCCGCGCTTATCGGTGTGGTTGCACAGCGTCTGGTAAGGGTTATCTGTCCCTCATGCAAAACTGACTTCCTCGCCTCTCCTGAAATGATCGAGCGTTACGACTGGCAGGAACACGGCAAGGTGCGGCTCTCCAGGGGACGGGGTTGTCCTGAATGTTATGACTCAGGTTATAAGGGCCGCATGGGTGTGCATGAGATTATCGAAACAGACAGTGAGTTGCAGCGCATGATTATCACCAATCCATCGCGTGACCAGCTTACGGAATTTATGCATGAGCACAAGATCAGGACGCTGTTCGACGATGGGCTGGGGCGCGTGCTCGAAGGCAAGACCACCATTGAAGAGATCTCACGCGTGGTCAACATTTGAATGCAGAGCCGTGGCTTCTCTAAACACGACAAATGCCGATTATTCTGGTGCGCACGGCACACCCTACTAACAAGCGTAGGGTGTGCCGTGCGCACCAAGCATAATCTGAGCTTGAGTGAATGTAACTGCCATGGCTATTGAACATAACAGACCTGCCGGGAAAGCGAACACAAAAGAGATCAGCATGGGTGAGTTTTTCTCCGGGCTGGCACCCAAGCGTCGCATCAGTGACAAGGATCGGCGTTTCTTTACTGAGCGAATGGCTTTGATGCTGTCAACCGGGACCAGTCTGCACATCAGCCTGCAGGCACTGGAGGGGCAGCTGGAAAACCCGAGCATGCAGGCGCTGGTCGAACAGTTGATCGAGGATGTTGGCGAAGGCAAGCAGTTTTCGCAAGCCCTTGCGAAGCACCCGGATGTTTTTTCCCAAACCTATATCAACCTGATCGGCGCCAGTGAAGAGGGCGGTTTCATGCACGAGGTACTGGAGCAGTTGCTGGAGATGGAGGAAAAGCGCGAGAAGCTGCAGCGCACCATGTTCTCTGCCCTCTCATATCCCGTTTTTCTGCTGTTGTTTGCCCTGGGGGTGGTGGTGTTCGTGCTGGTCGTGGTCTTTCCCAAGTTTGCAGATATGTTCAGCAGTATTCAGGATCAGCTGCCTGGAACCACCCTGTTCCTGATGGCGGCAAGTCACCTGTTCCGTGAGCAGTGGGCCTACCTGCTGACCGGTTTGGCCCTGTTATTGATCGGGCTCAGATACTGGGCTGCCAGCAATAACGGACGTCAGTGGCTCGACTGGTCGAAACTGCATCTGCCGGGACTGCGTGGAATCTTTGTCAGACTCTACCTGATGCAGTCGATGCGCGTTCTCAGCCTGTCGCTAAGCAATGGTGTGGGCATTTTGGATGCGCTGCACGCCAGCCGTGATGTGGTGCGCAACCGGCTGTTTCACCAATTTATCGATGGTGTGGAGCAGCGAGTCGAGGGCGGTGACGGCATTGCGGCAGGTTTCAAGGGTACCGGTTTTATCCCCCCGATGGTGCAGCAGATGATTAAAACCGGTGAGGAGACCGGCAGCCTGCCCAAGGTCATGTCCAGGCTTGCTGATTTCTATGAAGGTGAGCTGTCGGCGCGTCTGGAAACCGTCTCCCGCCTTGCCGAGCCGGTGATGCTGTTGGTCATGGGGGTGGTGGTCGGAGTGTTGGTCAGCTCGCTGATTCTGCCCATATTCAAGTTGTCGAGGGCGGTTGGATGAATTAATCCCAACCAGGACTAAAGAAACCAGAGCCACAGCCGATAGCAATAACATGCTAAGGAGACGGCAACTGAAAAAGCTTATTGATTTTGAGGTATGACTAAATGAAACGTGTGATAAGAACAGGGCAAAAAGGTTTTACCTTGGTTGAGCTCCTGATTGTGGTAATTATCCTGGCCCTGTTGGCTGCCATTGTGGTGCCGCAGTTTGCCTCTTCCACTGACGATGCCAAGCTCTCGTCACTCGATACCACGCTATCCAATATGCGTGCGTCGATTGACCTCTACTATCAGCAGCATGGGGAATACCCCGGCAAGAATACTGCAGTCGATGTGGCTTGTACCGCAACCGATGGCACAGGTACCGGCGGTGCTGGTGCGCAGGGCGCCCAGGCATTTCTGGATCAGCTCAGCATGTTCACGGATGAGGACGGCGGCACCTGCAGTGTCAGGGATGCGACTGTCTTCAAGTACGGTCCCTATCTGAAGAAAAATACCCTGCCCAGCAATCCCATTACCAATGTCTCCACCTTTGAAGTGGTGGATGCGGGTGACATCCTCATGGGGGGGACTGGAGCTGCGGGTGGCTGGAAATACGATATTAATGTCGGCAAGTTCATTGCAAACGACACGAATGCCGACGCAAGTGGTGTCTTATACGATAAACATTGATGGTCTTCAGCAGACATGGGAGACCGGGTTGTAAGCATGAGGCAGCATGCCGGTTTTAGCCTGATTGAATTGACTGTCATCGTCGCGATACTGGGGATCACCGCACTTGTGGTGATCCCCAGTTTTTCTTCCACTGATCCGCAAAAGCTCGAACAGGCCGCGAACAGGGTGGCCGAGGCGCTCCGGTATGCCAGGAGTGAGGCGAAACGCACGGGTGGGATTCGGGGGGTGCTGGTCGATACTGACGATGGGGACGTTCTCGGGAAAGACATTATGGTCTTTGAACCGGACCTCAGCGCCAGTCCCTTCGGTGTACTTGCCAAGCTCTATCACCCGGTCAGTAAACAACCCTACGATTTCTTGCTGGAAAAATCCTCAACGACCCGCGGTGTGAAATTTGTGAGCAGTGCAAAGCCCTTCTCCTTCGAAGGTGTTTCCGGGAACCAAAATCGCCTCCTCTTCACCGCGCAGGGTGTGCCGGTCTGGGTGGAGGATAGCGTACTCAGCCGGTTCACGGGTGGTGACATCCAATTAACCTACGGTGGTCAAGTCAAAACTATAACCATTCAACCTATTACCGGCCGGGTGATGGTGCAGTGATCTGGAGACGCTTTATGGTGCGCCATGCGCACCATGTTAGATCCACCTTCCCAAGCCGTAGGGTGCAACCTGCGCACCAAGCAACCGGCTTCAGCTACACGGAGGTACTTGTCGCCATTACCCTGATCTCCATCCTCCTGATACCCGCACTTGAATCCCTGCACAGCGGTGTATTGGGCAGCGGCATCCACAGTGCTCACGCGAACCACCATCATCGGCTCACAGGAAAAATGGAAGAGATCCTGGCCAAATCCTTCTCCTCACTCGAACAGGAAGCCGATGCGGCCGGAGGTCCTGCGGTTGTGGTTGATGCCTATTCCGATACGGCAGGCACTGCAAGCCGTCGGCTGGTCTATCTGGCGCGCTACGACGGCGACAATATAGATGCCGATAACAACCCCTTCACCGATGTTGACGCGGGCCTGCTATGGGTAAATGTGCAGATCGAGGGAGAAAATCAGGCACTGGAAAGCCTGATCAGTCAATAAATCAACACGCCTGCCGCTAATCCAATAAGTAGGGTGCGCTGTGCGCACCGGAAATAATTGAGGTGCGCACAGCGCACCCTACGATGTGCCCGGATGACTGCTGTTACCAACCACAATCAGGGTTACACCTATGTCGAACTGATGCTGGCCGTCGTCCTGGCCGGCATGCTGGTACTCGGCTTGTCCGGCGTGGTTGGAAATGCGTTGCAGACAGGGGATCTGGTGCATGAAAAGAACGACCTGACCCGCCAGGCGCGTCTCGCCATGCAGCGTATGGTGCGGGTGGTGAGTCACACACGATTGTTGCTGCTGCCTTTGAATGACAATCCCAACAGCAACTGGCCGGAGAATATTCGTGAGCAGACGGTGCCGGCTTCACCGCCGGTCGGTGACAGCACCCTGGCTACCGCTGTGCTTGCCGTTACCCTGCCCGCCTATCAGGACCTGGATAACAACGGCATCCCCGATGCTGATAATGATGGTGATGGGCAGCTCGACGAAGATATTGGCGCGGATAACAATTTCGATGCAGCCCCCGGCATCTATCTGATCGACGATAATGGAAACGGCGAACTGGATGATTCGGCTGATGCCGACCCGCCGTCAGACAATGATGAAGATGGTGCGGCGACTGAGGAGACCCTGAACGGTCAGGATGACGATGGTGATGGCAGCGTCGACGAAGATCTCTCAGCGGATGTAAACGGAGATGGTGTGTCCGGTGAGATTGGTGTTGATGATGACTTGAGTGGCTCCGTCGATGATGATGATAAAAATGATGATGACGAAGATGGCCAGGTCGATGAGGACTGGTACGACTCGCTGGTCTTCTATTTAGATAATGGTGTGCTGAAGGAACGAAACCCTGTTCCCTGGGACGCTAATGGTGATAGCCAGGTGACAGGTGCTGACTTTATTACCTCTGACCTGGCCGAAAACGTCACCTATTTTCGTATTGAGCGGATTCCCCCGCTGCCAGCCATGGAGAGCGAAGCGAAGGCTGGTAGTCCCCGGTAGCCGCGAGGCCGCACTGCTTACCCGGCGTGCCTTGCGCCAGAGGGGAA
>JAESPE010000011.1 GCA_016756835.1 gamma proteobacterium endosymbiont of Lamellibrachia anaximandri
ATGGCAGATATTTCGTGCCATTATATCCGGTACGCTCAATGAACTACGGAAATCTCTCGGCTGTTCAGTTAGCACTGTTATGCTGGCAATTGATAAACGCGTCCATGAGTTTTTTATCCTGAGCCTTCAGCTCGATACATTTACTATGCAATTGGAGTACGAGTGATGGTGCAGTTGGAACTGATTATTGCTATTTTGAACTCCGAAACTTGAGTTATACCCCAACAGACAACGACTTCAACGGCACCGACGCCTTCACCTTCCGGGTGAGCGACGGCACCGCCAGTTCCAACGTGGCCACCGTTGCGGTCACCGTCACCCCGGTGAACGATGCGCCCACGGCGGATGATGATGCGGGTGCCACGGATGAGGGCGGCTCAGTCAGCGTCAACGTGCTCGATGGCGATGCCGACGTGGAAGGCGATGCCCTGAGCGTCACCAACCTGAGTGTTCCGGCCAACGGCACGGCAACTCTTAACGCCGACGGCACCGTGACCTATACCCACGACGGTGGAGAGACTATCAGTGACAGCTTCACCTACACTGCCAACGATGGCACCGACGACTCCACTCCCGCCACGGTAAACATCACCGTCACCCCGGTGAACGACGCGCCGGTCGGCGTTGCCGATAGCGGTGCCACCCTTGAGGGCGGTACGGTCACCATCGATCTGCTGGCCAACGACAGCGACGCGGAGAGTGATCCGCTCACTATCAGCGGCATGACGCTGCCGGTCAATGGTCAGTTATTGGACAATGGTGATGGAACGGTAACCTACATCCACAATGGTGGCGAAACGGTCAGCGACAGCTTTACCTATCGTGCCAATGACGGCAATCTCACCTCCGAACTCACCACCGTCACTATCACCATCACGCCGGTGAACGATCCGCCCACTGCAGATGACGATGCGGGTACTACGGCTGAGGGCGGCTCAGTCACGGTCAACGTGCTTGATGGCGATACCGATGCCGAGGGCAGCGCACTGACCGTCACCAATCTGAGTGTTCCCACCAATGGTACGGCGGCGCTCAATGCCGACGGCACCGTGACCTACACCCACGACGGTAGTGAGACTATCAGTGACAGCTTCACCTATACCGCCAACGACGGTACTGCTGACTCTGCAGTAGCTACAGTCAATATCACCATCACCCCGGTCAACGATGTGCCGGTGGCGGGCGCGGACAGCGGAACGCTGGATGAAGGTGGAAGCGTCACCATTGACCTGCTCGCCAATGACAGCGACGGGGAGAACGACCCGCTCAGCGTGACCGGCATGACACTGCCTGCCCACGGCCAGTTGCTGGACAATGGCGACGGCACCATCACCTACAACCACGATGGCGGCGAATCCACCAGCGACAGTTTCACCTATACCGCGTTTGACGGTACGGATGCCTCTGCCGTCACCACGGTAACCCTTACCATCAACCCGGTGAATGATGCACCGGTGGCCAACGACGACAGCTTCAGCGTCGGCTTCAACAGCAGCAATAATTCGCTGGATGTGCTGCTCAACGACACCGATGCCGAAGGTTCGGCGTTGACCATCAATACACCACTGGGTGCTACTTCACATGGTGGCACGGTCAGCACCGACGGCAGCACTATTACCTACACCCCTGCCGACGGTTTCGATGGTCCTGAGACCTTCACCTATAGCATGAGCGACGGTACCGCCAACTCGGCGGACGCCACTGTGACCGTGATAGTCAGTGACAACCAGGCACCTGTGATCACCGAAGGGGTCTCCACTACAGTGACCATGGATGAGGACGGCACTCCCACGCCGTTCAGTCTGACCCTCAACGCCACTGATGTGGAAGGTGATGTTCTGACCTGGAGTATCGACACTCAAGCCACCAATGGCGTGGCCAGCGCCAGTGGTACCGGCAATTCCATGGCTGTCACCTATGTGCCGGTTGCCGACTTCAACGGCGCGGACAGCTTTGTCGTCGCGGTTACAGACGGCATCAACACCGACACTATCATCGTCAACGTGACCGTCACGGCCCAACCTGATGCGCCGGAAATCACCGAGGGTGCAACCACTACGGTGAACATGGATGAGGATGGTGTGCCGACGGCGTTCGCCCTGACCCTCAACGCCACCGATGCTGATGGCGATGTTCTGACCTGGAGTATCTCAACCGCAGCGACGAACGGTTTGGCGACTGCCTCCGGCACCGGCGCCTCCAAGGTCATCGGCTATGCGCCGAATGCGGATGCCAACGGCACCGATACCTTCACGGTGCAGGTGGATGACGGCACCGGCAATACCGATACCATCGACGTGACGGTGAACATCGCGCCGGTCAACGACGCGCCGACCATCGGCGGTACGGCACCGGATGGTATGGTGGGAGTTGCCTACTCCTTCACCCCGACCTCCGATGATACTGAAGGCGACACTCTGACCTTCACAGCCACCAATCTGCCCAGCTGGGCCAGCATCAATGGCGCGACCGGTGAGATCAGCGGAACGCCGGATGCGGAGGGTGAACAGGCCGATATCACCATCACTGTCACCGACGATGGTGTCCCGTCGGAATCTGCCGATCTGGGTCCGTTTTCCATCATGATCAACCCGGCAACAGCGGTGGATGATGTGAGTGGTGTCTACAAACTGACGGAAACCACTACCGATATCCAACGGCTTGAATCCGGCACCGCCACCTGCTACGACAATGAACTGGTTGGCGATGTTGAGCGGATGTATATCACAGTGAGCCAGGCGGGAGTCAATCTGACCGCAATGAGCGCTGATCCGTTTGGCGGTCAGCCTACCGGTACAGTTGACTCGGCCAACGACACATTTACATTGGCTTTGAATGAAAACTTCTCCGAAAACGGCTGGGATTTCACTGAAGCCATGAGTTTCGCGGGTAGTTATAACCTGGTTAATGGAACCTTTACCGGCACTGTGACAGAGACCGAAACGGGTGTGGATACCAATAATGGCGTCAACAATTACGATTGTTCACGTACCACGAATTTGACTGCCGAATTCGTTTACCGCCATGACGGCACCGAGGGCTACAGTGGTGTCTACGGTATTGAGTATCGCGGTAGCGACAATATTCAGGCGGGTGACCAGGACCGGGGCACCATTCCAGTTGAGATCGTAATCAACGGGAATAACATCACGCCTTTTATTCCCGGCAATCCGAACACCGTCTATAGCGATGTGAGCTTTGATCCGAATACTGGACTCTTTGCCTTTACTGAGAGCTCTTATAATGTGGATGACCTGGGTGGTGACAGCAATTTGGATGATATTCAGTGCTACAGCACCATGATTGGAGGCATCTTTGTACGTGCTCCGGATGATGCAGGCGGACTGCCGATTGTCTCTTTGAGAGCAGAAGGTACTGACAAGGAGTTCTATGACCGGGTGGATCCAGCGGTATGTTCAGATCCGGGAGCCATTCCGGATTGGAGCGACGACTCATGGACCGAAATGTATGGCAAGCGTCTGACGACTGAAGACTATACCCTCAGAGTCACCAGCGCTGTCTCCGATGGCGCTACCGAGGATCTCCACATCATGGGGCTGCATAACCCGCCGATGCGCACAGCGACCGCTGGCAGCATCCTGCGGGCGGAGGTCTACGACGCGACAGGCACTGTGTTGCTCTGCTCCCGGGCGTACGATCAGGGTGGATTCAGAGTGGTGAGCAGACTGCCCCATGCGGACTTCGACACCGAAGCGTTCCAGGACGGTTTCTACAGCTTCGCCAGCTGCGATACCAACCGGAATGGCGCGGGTACTCCGCTGATCGATGGTGTGAGCTATGTCGTTAAGATCATGGACGACATGGGTACGGCTGATGGTGGTGACGACCAAGTGGTTGTCTCTCAAAATGATGCCGTCGCTCAACTCGCCCTTCCGGTGGCTGACCGTATCACTCGCAGAGATGTGGACCTGAATGGTGTCGTCTCCTCGGAGACGGAACGGGGCCGGGTGATTGGTCTCTACGGGTTCTTCAATCCCTACCAGGCCATGACCGCCACCTTCCCTGGCGTACCTGGTGCTGATGGCTATCACTTCGATTTCGAGATCACCGAAAGTCCGGAACGGAGGCGGGTCTCCAGTAACAGTCCGACGGTCACTATCCCAGCGGGCGTGATCGACGAGTGGGATGGTCCTTCGGAATTGCGTGTCTGGTCGGTTCACGATGATGCCACCGGCAGGGCAGTCTCCTGGAGTCGCTCTTTGGGTGTGCCGGCGGGCATGAACGGTTTCTTCACCGTTGAGATGGATTATCCGGATCCCACCCTGGGTAAGTTTGCTCTGCATGTGAGAAGTAGTGGACGTGATATCACCTGTTTCGTGCCGACTGGCACCTATGGGGTTTCCTGTCATCCAGCCGCAGCTGGATTCCCGTGGACTACGCCAGATGCCATCGACTGGACCAACAACCAGGTGAGCCTGACGCTGTACGATCCTCAAGGAGTGATTACTGGCGTTCCGGGCGCGCCGCTGACCACAACCATTGACTTCAGCGACAGCGGCAACGCCGATATTACTGTGGTCGCTTCTGGGCTCACATCCACGGGTGTCGTGCGGGCAGTGAATCCCGAGCTGATGGTTAGATCCCAGTTGACCGCTGAAGGTGGTCAACCGAAGACTGTGATCTCCTTCGGTAACGCCCCGGCCAGTTTCCTCGATGCGGATGTGTCACTGGAGAGTGGCACCTTCGACCAGGGTGGAAGCGACTTTATTCTTTGGGACGACCATGTCCTGGGGGATCAAAATGACTACGGTGGCGCTGTCGATGCTTACTTCCAGTTTCCGTTCAACGATGATAAGGCACAGCGGATAGGCAGTTATGTCAGCACCAAAGCGTACACGCTGTCGACGCCGGATACCGTCACCGCAACCTTCGCCAACGACCGATTCGGTGCGGGTCTCCAGCCAATGACCTTTTCGCTGGACTTCACGGCCCCGGATGCCAGAGACGTGGAGCCGCCGCCCCGGGCGGATATCACGGTCACTCTGAGTGACGGGTCAACAGTTCCGAGTACTGCGACGTCTTTGGCCTCTGCCCACGACATCGGCGCAGCAGCGATAGCGTCGGTCACCTGGACCAGCGCACTGCCGGCGGACACCCTCTGGCTCGTCCGCGCACGGGGATGGGATCCTGTCTTTGATGAAGCATTCAAGTATGGAGAGTTCCGTTCAGAGCCGATGGACCAGGCGACTTCTGCTGACTTGGCTTATAATGCGGTAACCAATACCTGGACCTGGACTGCCCCGGCAGAGCACGATTTCACCATGGACGAGGGTGATTTTGCGCGGTTACAGCTGCGTACCATGGATCCTGCCAGGACCATGCAGGGTGATACCAAAGGCATCTACATCACGCGCTCGGTCGCCGCACCTTAACGCTTGACGCGATAGGAGACAGAACCCCGGCATTGCCGGGGTTTTTTGTTTCAGGAACCAATCGACTGCGATTCTGGGAGTCAAATCACAGGAGAAACCCATTAATTCCCAGTCTGTGAATCTTATTCTCAGCTTCCTCAATATCCAGAATTTCACGCCGACTCATTGATCAAGCAACCGGTCTTGCAAACGCCGGTACTCAGTTTGATTCGTGAGGAAGCGAACCTATGGATGATGTAGGGAAGAGTAGAAATGAGTTGATCGAAGAGGTAACCCGCCTGCACAGGGCGCGGCACCATGTCAGGCAGACAGGTTTTGAGGTATTGCAGGAGCAGGTGCGCCTGTAGGAGATGCTGCGGGAATCGATGGATGCCATCGTGATGTTCGATGCCGACGGCCTGGTGCAGCTGTTCAGTCGTGGTGCGGAGCAGCTCTTCAGCTGTGAAGAGGCTGATGTGCTCAGCCGCTCGCTGGATGGTTGGATTCCCTGTCCTCCTGCGTTTGGTGAAGATGTGCCTCGTTACTTGGCGGATATCTGCGCCTCCAAAGCCGACCTGTTTCAACATCCGGTTGAAGTCAGCAACGCAGCGGGTGAAAAGCGGAAGTTGACAGTGACTGTCTCTCTGTCGGGTAGAGGAAAATCTCCGGCGGAGCACGACTATCACTCTGCGCTCTGCATCTTTCAGGATATTACCCGGCAGAAGCATGCGCTACAGGAGGTGGGGGCCTACAGGGATAATCTGGAGAACCTGGTGAAGGATCTCAGCGATGAACTCCGGGTGTCGAAAGAAGACCTGTCGTTGGCCAGCCACGCGGAGCAGGATGCCGTGGAGTTGCTGCTACAGGAGATTCGTGCGCCTTTGGGACGTATTCTCGATGTAGCCAATGCGGCGGCAGCGATGCGCACCGGGGCTGAATGCAACGATATGCAGGAAGGGGTGCGGACTATCCGTCATACGGCGGGTGAGTTGATGATGCTGCTGGAAGCGTTGACAAAAGAGAAGTAGTTTTCTTACGATAATCAGGAAAAACCTGGCTGGTTGGCAGGTGCAGAACCCACCATCGGATGCGTACCCGGTGGTGGGTTTTGTTTTTATGACGAGCCGGTAGGAGCGGCGTCCCCGCCGCGATATATCTACCTACGGAGTCATCGCGGCGGGGCGCCGCTCCTACAACTGCCCTTTGATATGGTCGAGAATCTCATCCAGCGGGATGAAGCTGTTCTCCGAAGCTGTGCGGGCACGGTACTCCACATTGCCCTCATCGAGAGAGCGCTCCCCTACCACGATGCGATGGGGAATGCCGATCAGTTCCATGTCGGCAAACATGAAGCCGGGGCGCACATTCCGGTCATCCAGCAGCACCTCGATACCCGCAGTTTCGAAGGCTTCGTACAGTTGTTCAACGGCCTCCCGTACCCGATGGGATTTGTTCATCTTCATCGGACAGATGGCGACCTGAAAAGGCGCGAGCCCGGCAGGCCAGCAGATGCCTTTGTCATCGTGGTGCTGCTCGATGGTGGCGGCCACCACCCGGGAGACGCCGATACCGTAACAACCCATGGTCATGGTGACGGATTTTCCGTTTTCATCCAGTACCTTGGCGTTCATCGCCTCACTGTATTTCTGGCCGAGCTGGAAGATGTGACCCACCTCGATGCCCCGTGCAATGGTGAGTGTGCCGCTGCCATCGGGACTGGGATCACCCTCCACGACGTTGCGCAGATCGGCGATGTTCTCCGGTTCCGGCAGATCCCGCCCCCAGTTGATGCCGAAGTGGTGCTTGCCGTCCTGGTTGGCGCCCGCGCTGAAATCGGCCATCTGTGCCACGGCGCGATCGACGAAAAGCGGGATGTTCAGATTGACCGGCCCCAGTGAGCCGGTGCCTGCGCCGACCGCAGCACGGATCTGCTCTTCATCGGCAAAGGTCAGAGGTATCGCCACCTGGGGCAGTTTCTCCGCCTTGATCTCGTTCAGTTCGTGATCACCGCGCACCAGCAGGGCGACGAGATCGGCCCCGCTCTCTTCGTCCGCCATTACGATCAGGGTCTTGACCGTCTGTTCGACCGGTTGGTTGAACTGTTCCACCAGCTCCTGGATGGTCTTTGCGTTCGGGGTGTCCACCAGCTCCATCTCACGGCCAGGGGCGGGGCGGTCACCTGCGGGCGCCACCGCTTCAGCCAGTTCGATATTGGCGGCGTAGTCGCTTTCCGTGGAGAAGGCGATGGCGTCCTCACCCGATTCAGCCAGTACATGGAATTCGTGGGAGGTGCTGCCGCCGATGCTACCGGTATCCGCCGCCACAGGACGGAAATTGAGGCCGCAACGGCTGAAGATGCGCGTGTAGGTCTCATACATCCGGTCGTAAGTTCCCTGTAGTGATTCCTGATTCTGATGGAAGGAGTAGGCGTCCTTCATAAGGAACTCGCGGGCGCGCATGATGCCGAAACGGGGGCGGATCTCGTCGCGGAACTTGGTCTGGATCTGGTAGAAATTGATCGGCAGTTGCTTATAGCTTCGCAGCTCGTTACGCGCCAGATCGGTGATGATCTCCTCGTGGGTGGGACCGAAGCAGAACTCCCGGTTGTGGCGGTCGTGGAAACGCAGCAGCTCCGGACCGTACTTCTCCCAGCGGCCCGACTCCTGCCAGAGCTCGGCGGGTTGCACGGTCGGCATCAGCACCTCCAGTGCCCCGGCGCGATCCATCTCATCCCGCACGATGTGTTCTACTCTGCGCAGTACCCGCAGTCCCAGCGGTAGCCAGGTGTAGAGACCCGCTGCCAGTTTGCGGATCATGCCGGCGCGCAGCATCAGCTTGTGGCTGGCGGTCTCCGCATCGGCGGGGGTTTCCTTGACGGTCTGCAGTGGAAAGTCGGAAGTACGCATTGCGGTAGAAGATCCTGTGGTGAAAACGCGTCATTCTAGCCTGCAAACTGTGGTGGGTCATCCACTCTGCAGGAACGGCTTGACGCCGGGTGGGCAGGGGCATACTTTGAGAATGCTCTCGGTATTGGAAATCTCAGGCATGACCAAGGTTTACCTCAATGGTGAGTTTCTCCCTCTGGAGGAGGCTCGGATCTCTGTACTGGATCGTGGATTTCTCTTTGGCGACGGGGTCTATGAGGTCATTCCTGTCTATGGTGGGCGGCTGTTTCGTCTGGAGCAGCATCTGCATCGGCTCGACCAGAGCCTGCAGGGTATCCGCCTGGCGGTGTCGGAATCCCATGACGATTGGCGAGAGATCCTCAAGCGTCTGCTGCCAACGGGGGAGATGGGCGACCAGGCGGTCTATCTTCAGGTTACCCGTGGAGTTGCGCCGAAGCGGGATCACGGCTTTCCTGTGGTAGCCACGCCGACGATCTTTGCCATGGCCTTCCCGGTTGCGCCACCGGAACCGGGGCAAGCGGAGCAGGGTGTCGCCGCCATCACACTGCCGGACACCCGTTGGCTACGCTGTAACATCAAGGCAATCACCCTGCTTGCGAATGTGCTGTTACGTCAGCAGGCGGTGGACGAGGGTGCGGCGGAGGCCATTCTCATCCGGGACGGTGTGGCCCATGAGGGGACCGCCTCCAATCTTTTTGTGGTGGAGGATGGAGTGATTACCACGCCCCCCGACGGACCGCAGCTGCTGCCGGGTATTACCAGGGATCTCGTGGTGGAGCTGGCCGGATTGCACAATCTGCCATTGATCCAGGAGCCGATTGCGGAAAGCCGCCTGTTTGAGGCGGATGAGCTCTGGATCACCAGCTCCACGAAAGAGATCGTGCCGGTAATCCGCTTGAATGAGCGGCCGGTTGGTGAAGGGGTTGCCGGTCCGGTGTGGCGCCGTGTCTGGTCATTTTTTCAGGCCTATAAACAGCAGATCAGGGCAGGATTGGTTGAATAAACGTAGGCCGGATCAAGCGTAGCGGATCAGGCAAAATCTACTAGAAAGTCCCTCCGCTCCAACCCCACATGTGGCGCTCCGCCATGGCGAATTCGATATAGATTCGATCCGTCGGGATGAGTAGCTGCTCCGAGATCAGGTTGCAGAGCTGGTCGGAGAACTCGCAGGTCTGGTCTCCCGGAAGGCCGATGCTTTTCAGTTCAAGGTAGGCCATTGGAGCGTTATCGCCCGCGAACAGCATATAGGGATTGGTTTCGATGAACACCATGACATAGCGTTCTGGTTTGCCGAGCATCTCCGCGACCTGAGAAGAGGCTTTTTGGAGCAGCCGGGTCTCGATGTCTTCCGGGATTTCGGCGTTGGTCTGGATCTTGAGTACAGGCATGGATACCTCCAAGTCACTTTTTGCAGTTGTCCTCGATATCCTTGCGGGCCTGCTCCATTCTGGTTTGGCGCTCTTCTTCAGTCAGCCGCAGGTACTCTCCGTCCTGGGTACGCAATTTGCGGTTACCGAGGGCTGTCAGATTGCGCAGGTTGGAGCGCCCAACCTCGCAATTCTGCAGACGAGTGGCGGCGGCTTGCTGCTGCTCATCCTGCGCCTGCTTGGCCAGTTTGCGATCTTCCCGGCGATCTTCCAGATCCTGGCGCATCTTGTTCAGACTTTTTTTTGCCGCTTCGGTATCAGCAGGGTCGTTCTTTGGTGCCGGGCGATGTTTTATCACCTCCGCAGAATCCGAACCTGAAGGCGGTGGTGTCTGTGAGTATACGGTGACACCGTCTTCCCCCACCCATCGATAGGTTTGAGCGCCAGCTGCGAGAGAGATTGCAGCCAGGAAAAAGCCTGAAAAAAGTCTATATCGCTTCATTTTTTATCGTTATTTCCATCCATCAACCAGCCACTCTAATTATGGAGCAAGGGCGTGGAATGGCAAGTGACGCCGCCCAATTTGAAAAGAAAACCTGGAGGGTATTGTGGAATACCGGTTATTGCTTGACCTCCCGTGCGAGTATTAGTAGTTTGTACGGTTTTGATATTGTCCGCTGCCCGTGACTCAGGGCATCATTTGGAGGTTGCTGAAGTGGAATTGAGTGGTGCCGAGATCGTCGTTCAATGCCTGAAGGATGAGGGCGTTGAACATTTGTTCGGTTATCCGGGTGGATCCGTCCTGCACGTCTACGATGCGATCTATCGGCAGGATGCGGTCAAGCATATCCTGGTACGGCACGAACAGGGTGCCACCCATGCGGCGGACGGCTATGCCCGTTCCACCGGAAAACCCGGCGTGGTGTTGGTCACCTCCGGTCCCGGTGCGACCAATGCTGTAACCGGTATTGCCACCGCTTATATGGACTCTATTCCGATGGTGGTGTTGACCGGGCAGGTTCCGACCCCGGTAATCGGCAGCGACGCCTTTCAGGAGGTCGATACCGTTGGCATCACCCGTCCCTGCGTGAAACACAACTTCCTGATCAAGGATGTCAAGGATATCGCGACAACCATAAAAAAGGCATTCTATATCGCCACCACGGGCCGTCCCGGTCCAGTGGTGGTCGATATTCCCAAAGATGTGACGGATCCAGGCATCAAGATCCCCTACGACTACCCGAAAAAGATCAAAATGCGATCCTACAACCCGGTGGCCAGGGGTCACCTGGGGCAGATCAAAAAGGCGGTCAATATCATGCTTGCTGCCGAGAAGCCGGTCTTCTATACCGGTGGCGGTGTCATACTGGGAGATGCCTCCAAGGTACTGACTGAACTGGTGGATGAACTCGACTTTCCGATCACCAGCACTCTGATGGGCCTTGGCGCCTATCCGAGCAGTGACCGCCACTTTCTCGGTATGCTCGGCATGCACGGCACCTATGAATCCAATATGTCGATGCATGAGACTGATGTGCTGATCGCTGTGGGCGCAAGGTTTGATGACCGTGTCACCGGCCATATCCAGCAGTTTTGTCCGAACGCAAAGGTTATCCATATCGATATCGATCCTGCTTCCATCTCCAAGACCGTGCGGGTGGATGTGCCGATCGTGGGTCCGGTCAAGCAGGTACTGCGTGACATGCTCAGGGTCGTGAAGGAGCATAAAAAGAAACCCGATAAGGATGTGTTGGCAAAATGGTGGGTACAGATCGAAAAGTGGCGCAGTATGGACTGCCTCAAATACGATCAGAAAAAAGGTGGCCGCATCAAACCGCAGTTTGCAGTGGAGACTCTGCACAAGGTGACCAAGGGCGATGCCTTCGTTGCCTCGGATGTGGGACAGCACCAGATGTTTGCGGCTCAGTTTTACGGCTTCGATAAACCCCGTCGCTGGGTCAACTCCGGCGGTCTCGGCACCATGGGATTTGGTCTTCCTGCATCGATAGGCATTCAGCTCGCCCACCCCAAGGCGGAGGTTGCACTGGTCACCGGCGAGTCGAGCATTCAGATGTGTATCCAGGAGCTGGCAACCTGTCTGCAGTACAATCTGCCGATCAAGATACTGCTGCTGAACAACGGTTATATGGGCATGGTACGGCAGTGGCAGGAGTTCTTCTATGACAGCCGCTACGCTCAATCGACCATGGACGTGACGCCTGATTTCGTCAAGCTGGCAGAGTCTTACGGTCATGTCGGCATGCGTATCGAGGACCCTGCAAAGCTGGAGGGGGCGATGACGGAGGCCTTTGCCATGAAGGATCGGCTGGTATTTATGGATGTTGTGGTCGATCCGGAAGAGAACGTCTTTCCGATGATCGCGGCGGGCAAGGGTCACCACGAGATGTACCTGTCACCTGAGAGCGAGCTGGTCTGATGCGACATATCATTTCTATTCTGATGGAAAACGAATCCGGCGCTCTCTCTCGGGTATCCGGCCTGTTTACCGCCCGTGGTTACAATATCGAGTCACTTACCGTGGCGCCGACCCAGGACCCCAGCCTCTCCCGGCTTACCCTGGTGACTAGTGGCAGCGAGGAGATCATCGAGCAGATCACCAAGCAGCTCAACAAACTGATCGATGTGGTGAAGCTGGCGGATCTCTCCGAAGGTATCCACATCGAGCGGGAGATGATGATGATCAAGCTGCGTGCCGAGCGCACCCAGCGGGAGGAGATCAAGCGACTGGTGGAGATATTCCGCGGCAAGATCATCGATGTCACCGATACCAGCTATATTGTCGAGCTGACAGGCGTGTCCTGTAAGCTTGATGCCTTTGTCGAAGCGGTGAGCGGCGACCTGATTGTCGAGATGGTGCGCACCGGCCCATCGGGCATTGCCCGTGGTCCAAAGGGGCTTGGGATCTAATGAGGAGCGAATACATTTGATTCCTCTCCCACAGGGAGAAGAGACCAAATAGATATACCAGGAGGGATCGGAGTTAAATTTGATTCCGATCCCCCTTCAACAAATGAACATTCAAAAAATTCCCGAAGGAAAACAACATGGCTATCAACGTTTACTACGACAAAGACTGCGATCTCTCCCTGATCAAGGGTAAGACGGTCTCCATTATCGGCTACGGCTCCCAGGGCCACGCCCATGCCAACAACCTGAAGGACTCAGGGATAAACGTCATTGTCGGTCTGCGCAGCAGTTCACCTTCTGTTATCAAGGCGGAGAACGCCGGCCTGACTGTAAAGCCTGTTGAAGAGGCGGTTGCCGCTGCAGACGTTGTCATGATCCTGACGCCGGATGAGTTTCAGTCGTCACTCTATCGCGACCAGATCGCACCCCACATCAAGAATGGTGCGGCCCTGGCCTTTGCCCACGGCTTCGCCATTCACTACAACCAGATCGTACCCCGCGAAGATCTGGACGTGATCATGATCGCCCCCAAGGCGCCGGGCCACACTGTGCGCAGTGAATATGAGAAGGGCGGCGGCATTCCCGACCTGATCGCTGTCTACCAGGACGCCACCGGCACCGCGAAAGAGACCGCGCTCTCCTACGCCTCCGCCATCGGCGGTGGTCGCACCGGTATCATCGAGACCACTTTCAAAGATGAGACAGAGACCGATCTCTTCGGCGAGCAGGCTGTTCTCTGCGGCGGTGCGGTGGAGCTGGTCAAAGCGGGTTTCGAGACCCTGACCGAAGCCGGTTACGCCCCCGAGATGGCCTATTTCGAGTGCCTGCACGAGCTGAAGCTGATCGTCGACCTGATGTACGAAGGTGGTATCGCCAACATGAACTACTCCATATCCAACAATGCGGAGTATGGCGAGTACGTCACCGGCCCCAAGGTCATCAACGAGGAGAGCAAGCAGGCGATGCGCGATGCGCTGAAAAACATCCAGACCGGCGAGTACGCCAAGCAGTTCGTCATGGAAGGGCAGCTCAACTACCCCTCCATGACCGCCTATCGTCGTCTGAATGCCGCCCATCCCATCGAGCAGACCGGCGAGCAGTTGCGCGCCATGATGCCCTGGATCAAAAAGATCGTGGACAAGTCCAAGAACTGATCCGGTAACAGCGAAAGAAAAAGCCGCCTGTGGAGACGCAGGCGGCTTTTTTGTGCCTGCGCGCCCGGATCGGTTCTGCCTTGTAGGAGCCGCGCCCTCGCGGCGAAAAACCGGTGCCATGTCCCTTCGCGGTGAGGCGCCGCTCCTACGTTATGTTCAGATTGTAGGCCCGATCAAGCGAAGCGGATCGGGCATTTCGGAGCTGGTTTAACCTGCTGGATTGCCGGTTCCGCTGCGCTTGAACCGGCCTACGTTTCCGCGTCATCCCGACCAGTGGGAGGGATCTCCAGCTACCGGAGTGAGTTTAAGGAAAAGGTAAATACAAAACCGGAGAGCATCACCAACCAGATGCACTATGTATCGACACGCTGTTTCACCGATTCTATCAACGATTCGAAAATGGCCTTTGACTCTGCTTCATCATGCCCCATCTCTGCCAGATAGGTGCATGTAGTTTCCAAGCCCTGCATCCACGTTGGGATGTTTGTGGCCGGTACGTATCGTAAACAGCAGAAAAATCTCCACCATTCGGCGCATCAGGGGTTTTGCTTCTGCAAGCCTGTTGGTTGCTTGCAATAACCTCGCGAGGTTGTTGAGCCGAATGGCAACCATGGGATGTTCGCTGCCGAAACTCTCCTCATCGATGGCAAGGGCGCGGCGCATGAGGGGTTCAGCCTCCTCCAGCCGGTTGGTGGCTTGAAGCAGTTGCGCGAGGTTGTTGAGTTCAATGGCAACACGGGGATGTTCGCTGCCGAAGCTCTCCTCATCGATGGCAAGGGCGTGGCGCATGAGGGGGTCTGCTTCACTGTACAACGCCTTGGCTTGCAAATACGTACCGAGGTCGTTCATCAGCCGCGTGGTGGGGTCAGTGATGCCGTTTTCATCAGCCGCCTGCAGCAGTTGTTCGATGTGAGGGCGTAAAGACTCTCAGAGAGGCCAGGCCTGGATGTCGTCCGGGGGTGGGTCGGAAGGAATGGCTTGGTTGGCGAGCTTCATTGCCTCCTGCAAGGATCGGCTGGGGTCGCCATCTTCAAGCCTTGCCTAGGTGATCTCCTGCACCAGCCGGTGGATGCTGAAACCGCTGTTGTCAGGCTCCCACTTGAGCAGCGATAGTCCCTCCAATTCGTCGAGCAGATCCTCCAGATCTGCTGCCGGTTCTGCCTCATTCAGCAAGGGCGCCAGGGTCTCGGCATCGAATGCAGCCTCAATGGGTTCCCGAGGCATGGGGTCGGGTGCAAACCAGCAAAACAGGTTGAGCAGTGCCCGGGCCGCCGGACTGATCTGTTCGAAGCTGGTCTCCCAAGTGACCGCCAGGCTTTTCGGATAGTGCATGGTGCGGGCGTCGTGCCATTCCCGCAGCTTGGCCTCCTGTTGCTGCCAGCGCTCCAGGTAGGCCGGGATGCTGATGCGTTTGCGGTTGATGAAGGCGCCGGCCTGCTCCAGCGCCAGGGCCAGTCCTCCCAGTGTCTGTGCCAGGGTGAGGGCGGTTTTTTCGTCGGCATCGGTTTTGCTTCTCAGTTTTTCGGTCTTGTCGAGCAGAAAGGCGACCGCATCCGTTTCTTTCAGAGTGTCGAGGGGCAGTGTGCGGACCGAGTCGTCCCACTCGGTGCGCCGGGAGGTGATGAGCAGGTGGCCGTTTTGCAGGCCGGGAGCCAATCTGTCGACGGCTTCGGCGGCATTTGGGGTGTCGACATTGTCCAGTATCAGCAGCCAGCCGGGGTGTTGGTTCAGCCAGCGCAATGCGGCGGCTACTTGTAACTCCTGTTCCCTTGCGGCCTGTTCCGGCAGATTGAGCAGGCGCGCGCTACAGAGCACGGCAAGATTACGGTCGAGATTTTCCGGCGAGTCTGCGCCGACGAAGAGACAGGCAGAGTAGTCACCGATGTGTTGTCAGGCGTACTCCACCGCGAGGCGGGTCTTGCCGACACCGCCGAGGCCGTGTATCGCCTGCTTGGCGACGATGGCGGTGGCCCGTCCACCCCCGGTAGTGAGTTGGTTGTGGATCTGGTCGACGACATGGTCACGACCCTTGAAGAGGGAGGCCAGGGAGTCGTAGGGGAGGTTCTGCACCACCAGCCTGCCGGCGCTCGACAGGCGGAAGCCGTCGCGCAGCACCAGGCGGGCCAGGTTGTCGATGGAGTCGAAGCTGTTGCGGTCTTTGCCGCTGTCGATGATCTCTTCGATAAACCGCTGTTGCCGCAACGCATCGTCGGCCGATTGCCGGACCGGGTTTGTTGCCAGGTAGCCGGGGTCGGCGAAATAGAGGTAGACCGGCTTGACCGGGGCACGGCTGCCGTCGAGGCGTTCACCCCTGGCGAAATAGTACTCCCACTGGGTATAGGAGCGGGGAGGTGTCTGGTTGGGACGGGCGGCGGGTTCCGGTTCCCAGCCGTGGGCGCTGCCGACCAGTGTTATGACGCGGTCGCAGCCGTCGATTGCCGCTTCGAGCTTTTCCAGCAGCGTGCCGCCGTGCTGCTGGAAATCCTCCTGCACCACCACATCCGCGCCCACTGCTGCCAGATCGCTGCGCAGGGTATCGCGGCACGCCTTGAACTGTGCCGTCACGGCAGAGAGAAAGATCTTCTCTTTTGACAAGCCGGTCTCCTTATAACCAATCGCTGTTCCATGGGATGGTGGGGCTGGTTTACGATTCTAACGCATATCACTTATTCGTAGCGTGGATCATTTCGCTTGGGCATTTCGGAAATGCCCCGGCCCATGTGATCACCTGTTTCTCTGCCCTTTGGTCAAAAATCGGCCAACCCGATGTGTCGCGCTTTGCTAGAATTCCAGCCCCATGGAACCCGCTTTCATCCATCTCCGCGTTCACTCCGAATACTCCCTGGTCGATGGACTGGTGCGGGTAAAACCGCTGGTCGCCAAACTGGCGGAGATGGGTATGCCCGCCGTGGCGCTCACCGACCAATGCAACATGTTTGCCCTGGTGCGCTTCTATCAGGCGGCGCTGGGTGCCGGGGTGAAACCTATAACCGGAGTGGATGTATGGATCCGCAATCCAGAGGATGCCAATACACCCTTCCGGCTGCTCCTGTTGGTGCAGAATCAGGTCGGTTATAACAATCTCACCCGCCTTGTCTCCCGCAGTTACCGAGAGGGTCAACACCTTGGCCGCCCGATGCTGGAACGTGAGTGGCTGGATGATGGCAATGCAGATGGCCTGATTGCCCTCTCCGGCGGACGTGAGGGGGATCTGGGCCGGGCGCTGCTCGCTGGGAATGAGGAGAATGCACAGCGCCTGCTGGCCGGATGGCTGGGGCTGTTCGGGGATCGATACTATCTGGAGCTGACTCGAACCGGCAGGCCGGAGGAAGAAGCCTGTCTGCACGCCAGTGTGGCGCTGGCGGAGAAGTTTGATGTGCCGGTGGTGGCGACCAACGATGTCCGCTTTCTCTCCCCGGAGGATTTTGAGGCTCATGAAGTCCGGGTCTGCATCCATGATGGACGAACCCTGGATGACCCCCGCCGTCCCAGGCTCTACAACGAACAGCAATATCTGCGCAGTTCAGAGGAGATGCAGACCCTCTTTGCCGATATTCCGGAGGCGCTGGAAAACTCGGTTGAGATCGCCCGGCGCTGTAACATCGAGCTGACCCTGGGCAAGAACTACCTGCCCGATTTTCCCATCCCGGAAGGGATGACAATCGATGAGTATTTTGCCGCAGAGTCCCAAAAGGGGCTGGAGTGGCGGCTTGAACAGATCTTCGATACGACGGTTGCTGAATTCAGCGAACAGCGCAAAGTCTACGATGAGCGCCTGCAGATCGAGCTGGGTGTCATCAACAATATGGGGTTTCCGGGCTACTTTTTGATCGTGGCCGACTTTATCCAGTGGGCCAAGGACAATGACATCCCGGTGGGACCGGGGCGCGGCTCCGGCGCAGGTTCCCTGGCCGCTTATGCACTGAAGATTACTGATCTCGATCCTATCGAGCACGAACTGCTGTTCGAACGATTCCTTAATCCTGAGCGTGTCTCCATGCCCGACTTCGATGTCGACTTCTGCATGGACAAGCGTGACCGGGTGATCGACTACGTGGCGCGTACTTACGGCCGTGATTCAGTCTCCCAAATCATCACCTATGGCTCCATGGCGGCGAAGGCGGTGGTGCGGGATGTGGGGCGGGTGCTGGGACATCCCTACGGTTTCACCGATCGGGTGGCGAAGATGGTGCCTTTCGAGATCGGCATGACGCTGAAAAAGGCGCTGGAGGAGAGCGAGGATCTCAAGCAGGCCTACGAAACCGACGAGGAGGTCACCGAACTCATCAAAATGGCGCGAAAGCTGGAGGGGTGCGCGCGCAACGCCGGCAAGCACGCCGGTGGCGTGGTGATCTCTCCCGGCCTGCTCACAGACTTCACTCCGCTCTATTGCGAGGCCGGCGGCGAAGGTCTGGTCACTCAGTTCGATAAGGATGACGTGGAGAAGGTCGGACTGGTGAAGTTCGACTTTCTCGGACTGCGCACCCTTACCATCGTCGACTGGGCGTTGAAAACGGTGAACGCCGGCCGTGCTGAAATCGGAGAGGAACCCATCGATATCACCGCCATCGACATGGCGGACAAGGCGGCTTTCAAGCTGCTGTTGAGTGCTGAAACCACCGCCGTTTTCCAGCTCGAGTCCCGGGGTATGAAGGAGCTGGTCAAAAAGCTCAAGCCCGACTGTTTCGATGATATCACTGCCCTGGTTGCCCTGTTCCGCCCAGGTCCGCTGCAATCGGGCATGGTGGATAACTTCATCGCCCGCAAGCATGGCAAGGAGAAGATCTCCTACCCTGATGCCAACTATCAGCATGAATCGCTGAAACCGATTCTTGATGCTACCTACGGCGTCATCCTCTACCAGGAGCAGGTCATGCAGATTGCTCAGGTGTTGGCGGGTTACTCCCTCGGCGGCGCTGACATGCTGCGCCGGGCGATGGGTAAGAAGAAGCTGGAGGAGATGGCCAAGCAGCGGGCTGTTTTCAAGGAGGGGGCCGAGAAAAACGGCGTCGATCCCGGTCTGGCGATGAAGATCTTCGACCTGGTGGAGAAGTTCGCGGGTTATGGCTTCAACAAGTCCCACTCAGCCGCCTACGCGCTGGTCTCGTATCAGACCATGTGGCTCAAGGCGCACTATCCGGCGGCTTTCATGGCGGCGGTCTGCTCCGCCGACATGGACAATACCGACAAGGTGGTGCCTCTGATCGAGGAGTGCCGGCGCATGAAGCTCAAGGTGGAGCCGCCGCAGGTCAACATCTCCGAATACAAGTTCACTATCGATGGTGAAAACAAGGTGGTCTATGGCTTAGGCGCGATCAAGGGCGTGGGTGAATCGGCCATCGAATGCATCATCCAGGAGCGCAAGGATAATGGCGCTTTTAAGGATATCTTCGAATACTGCCGCCGTATCGATTTGAAACGGGTCAACCGGCGGGTGCTGGAGTCCCTGGTTCGGGCGGGTGCGCTGGATGGGTTGGGTGCCAACCGGGCGACGCTGATGATGCAGCTGCCCCTGGCGCTGAAGATGGCGGAGCAGCACCATGAGGACTTGGCGCGGGGGCAGAATGATCTCTTCGGTATGGGCGATCCCCAGCCTGCTACGGCAAACGAGCCTCAGGTGGTGCCCGACGATGTGGAGGAGTGGGAGGACGAACAGCGTCTCCAGGGCGAAAAGGAGACCCTGGGACTCTATCTCACCGGCCATCCCATTGACCGTTATGAGGCCGAGCTGCGGCAGATTGCCGGGACCAGCATTGCCGATCTCTCGCTGGATAGCGGGTCGGGAAATGGTGGCGGTGGGCGCCGTCGTGGTGTTCCCGTCGTAGTGGCGGGACTGGTGGTGCAGACCAGCCACCGGCAGACCCAGCGGGGTTATATGGGAACACTGTTGCTGGATGACCGCAGTGGCCGCATCGAAGCCACGCTGTTCAATGAAACCTACGAGTCCTATCGTGACCTGCTGGCCACAGACCGTATTCTGGTGGTTTCCGGCAGCCTGAACTATGACGAATACCGGGGAGGGCTGAGCATTCGGGTGGATAATGTGCTGGCGTTTGAACAGGCGCGGGCGCTCTATGCGGGCCATCTGGGTCTGAATGTCCAGCTCAACGGCAGTGATGCCGGTAGTTTCTGCCACGAACTGCAGCAGTTGCTGTCACCCTTCACCGGCGGGACCACCGGGATCAAATTGCACTACCGCTCAGCCAGAGCCGAAGGCGATATCGTCCTGGGACAGGAGTGGCGGGTCGATCCGGTCGATGAGCTGCTGCGGCGCCTGGAACGGTTTCTGGGGAAGGGAAGTGTCAGCGTGGTCTACAACAAACGGTCACGCTAGGGGTCTGGCCCCAGTTGAGACTGTCCTAAAAAAAACATTTCCGGTATAGTCCGCGCATGGATCTGAACTTTCTCGAATTTGAGCAGCCGATCGCCGAACTTGAGGCGAAAATCGAAGAGCTTCGCCTGGTGGGCGACGACAATGAGATCAACATTCAGGACGAGATAACCCGTCTTGAAAGCAAGAGTCGTACGCTCACGGAATCGATCTTTTCCGGTCTTAAACCCTGGCAGATATCCCAGCTCGCCCGGCATCCCCAACGTCCCTATCTGCTGGATTATGTCGGCCGGATATTCGACGAGTTCCATGAACTCCACGGAGACCGCACCTTTGCCGATGACCATGCCATTGTTGGCGGTCTCGCGCGTATCGATGGTCAGCCGGTGATGGTGATCGGCCAGCAGAAAGGCCGTGATACCAAGGATAAGCTGCATAGAAATTTCGGCATGCCCCGTCCGGAAGGTTATCGCAAGGCACTGCGACTGATGGAGATGGCGGAGCGGTTTCAACTGCCGATCCTCACCTTTATCGACACACCCGGCGCCTATCCCGGCGTGGGTGCCGAAGAGCGCGGACAGAGCGAGGCGATTGCCAGAAACCTGAAGGTGATGTCCGGTCTGCGTACCCCGATCATCTGCACCGTGATCGGTGAAGGTGGATCCGGCGGCGCGTTGGCCATCGGTGTTGGAGATCGGGTGATGATGCTGGAATACAGCACCTATTCTGTGATCTCGCCGGAGGGGTGTGCTTCCATTCTGTGGAAGAGTGCAGAAAAGGCCCCCCTTGCCGCAGAGGCAATGGGTATCACCTCCGATCGACTGAAAGCGTTGAATTTGATCGATGAGATCATTCCCGAACCTCTGGGCAGTGCCCACAGGGACTTGGAGACGATGTCAAAGAATCTCAAGCACTCCCTGCTGGAAGGGCTGGAGAATCTGCGTAGCATGGCCATCGACAAACTGCTGGACACCCGCTATCAGCGCCTGATGCAGTACGGTCAGTTCAGCGGAGAGTAGTTCCTCTTTTCCGCCATCCTGTATGGAATTTTCTCCGGCCCGCCTGCTCGAAGGGATGCCGCAACTGCCCCGTTCCGGTGGCTGCTATGTCGCCTTTAGTGGTGGCCTCGATTCGACAGTTTTACTACACGCGCTTGTTTGTATTCGCGACCGGATTCCCGGTGAACTCAAAGCCATCCATATCCACCACGGACTCCAGTCTGAAGCGGATGCCTGGGGTGACCACTGCCGTGATTTCGCGGCAGCCTGTGACGTTCCCTATCATCAAGTCAATCTGGCGCTGACTCCGTCCGCAGGCGAGAGTATCGAGGCGCTGGCGCGTGAGGCGCGCTACCGGGTTTTGGCTGATCTGCTGCAGTCCGATGACTGGCTGCTTACCGCCCAACACCAGGATGACCAGGCAGAGACCCTGCTGCTGCAACTGCTGCGCGGCAGCGGGCCCGCTGGTCTGGCGGCGATGGCGAAAACGTCCCGGCTTGGAAAGGGGTGGCTGCAACGTCCCCTGCTCGGTTTTACCCGGCAGGCACTCGAAACCTATGCGCGGCGCGAAGGTTTGACTTGGGTGGAGGATCCCAGCAACCGCGACCTCGGATTTTCCCGGAACTATCTGCGTCATGAAATCATGCCGCGTATTCAGGTGCACTGGCCAGCTGCCAGTGCGACGCTTTCACGAAGTGCGGGGCTCTGTGCCGATGCCCAGGTGCTGATCGATGAGTTGGCGGCGGAAGATCTGCAACGGTGTCGTGGTTCTGCGTCTGGAAGGTTGTCGGTGAAGTCCCTCAGTCGACTCTCTGAGCCGAGAATCCGCAGTCTGCTGCGGCATTGGGTTCTGGAGCAGGGTGCCGCAGCGCCTGGTTATCGGCACCTGCAGCGCATGTTGGATGAGTGTGTACTGGGACGTGCGGACGCCAGCCCGCTGGTGGGCTGGGGGGGGATGGAGGTGCGCCGTTATCGGGATGACCTTTTTCTTGGTCCCCGGCTGCTCCCCCATGATGCTGGATTATGCCTGAGTTGGAATGGTGAAGCGGCGTTGACACTGCCGTCCGGCCTGGGAAGGCTGGAGGTCTCTCTCTCCGAACATGGGGTCGATGCGGAAGCGTGGCAAAACGGTCGTATCGAGGTGAGATTCCGCCGGGGCGGTGAGCGCTGTCGCCCGGCGGGTGACGGTTTTCACCGTTCCCTGAAGCAGTTGTTTCAGACCTGGGGTGTACCGCCTTGGATGCGGGATCGTATCCCTTTGATCTTCCTGGATGGTGAGTTGGCGGTTATCCCTGGGTTTGCCGTTTGCCAGCCCTTTGCGTCTGCGGAAGGTGGTGCTGCGGTCAAACTGTATTGGAGTGAAGTAGGCCCGATCAAGCGTAGCGGATCGGGCGGGCTGGAATTGACATGATCTTTGAGGTTGCCGGTTCCGCTACGCTTGAACCGGCCTACGTCTGGCTGGCAATAGCCCTGGCTTGCGCCAGCTCTTCGACCAGTACTTCCAGCGGGGGAATATCATCATTGCGTTCGATCATGGTGGCGACCCTGCCGGTATATTTCAGCGTGTCGCGGTAGAGTTGCCAGATTGGATCTGACTTTACCGCTTCTGCGGGATCGACCTTGCGTTCCACATTGCTGGCCGGCGGGGCGAGATGAATCTGCCGGATGCGCTGGGCCGGCAGGTTGCGCACAAATGCCATAGGTTCCAGCCCCAGTTTGTTGCAGTTCGACAGGACATTGTTCAGATCCAGCAGGATCAGCGAGTCGGAGGCTTCGGCAACTGCCGTCATGAAATCCCACTCCGGCATCTGATCACCACTCTCCTGATGATAGGCCGAGATATTCTCCAGCATGAGACGTCTGCCCAGTCTCTCCTGAACCTCGCGAATACGGGGGCTCAGGTGATCGATCATCTCAAGCGTTCTGGGCAGGGGACGCAGATCATAGCTGTGGGACTGGCCCGGCAGTGTCCAGCAGAGGTGGTCGGAAACTGCGCTGGGTTCCACGCGCTGCATTAGATTTTTGAGCTGCTTGATATAAGCCTCATCCAGCGGATCCGGCCCCCCAATTGAGAGCCCTGCGCCGTGCATGAGCAGGGGATATGCAGCGCGGATCTGCAGCAGCTGATCCATCGTTTCTTCATCGGCATCCAGATAGCTGTCGGAGAGAATTTCGAACCAGTCTACGGCCGGACGCTGTGCTATGACCGGTCTGACCAGTTCGCGCCGCAAGCCTAGGCCAAAGCCGGGATCGGTTCTATTATTGGCAGGATCGTCGATAGTCATGATAGGGGCATCTGTTGAGACCAGCACTATTATTATACCGGTTTGTGCTTGATTGGTACCGCCTTGAAATCGAGAGATAGCCCCCCATTTATAGACGGGATTTGATAAACTTTTTCGGGGATTGAGTTCATGTCGGAAGCAATGCATATCGTCTGCCCCCATTGTGGCGGCGTCAATCGGGTTCCAGCGGCGCGGCTGAAAGATGGCGCCAACTGCGGCAAGTGCCATAACCCTCTGTTTACGCAGCAGCCGATCGCATTGGATGGGACGCAATTCCAACGCCACAGTCAGAAGAGCGATATCCCGCTGCTGGTCGATTTCTGGGCCTCTTGGTGCGGTCCCTGCAAAATGATGGCACCGGCTTTCGAGCAGGCTGCGGCGCAACTCGAACCGCAGGTGAGGCTGGCAAAGGTGAATACGGAAGAGCAGCAGCAGTTGGCAGCGCAGTTCGGTATCCGCAGTATTCCCACATTGATGCTACTGCATAGGGGCAGGGAGGTTGCCCGGCAGCCTGGAGCCATGGATGCCGGAGGCATCATTAACTGGACCAGGCAACATCTTTCGGATCTTTAGGCGGTTTATTCGGCGGTGGCTTATCCACATAGACAGAATTGCTCTCTTTCAAGTAGAATCGCCCTGGTTTGACGTGGCACTTTCGGCCACTGATCCCAAACGATTCAATTGGAACGGGGTAAGCCGCAGGGCTTATCCCGTTTCGTGCGCCCGCAGCGGAGGAATTTTTGAACAAGCCAGCAGTTCTGGTCCTGGAAGACGGTACCACTTTTCGGGGCGAAGCCATTGGTGCAGATGGGCAGTCTGTCGGTGAGGTGGTCTTCAACACGGCCATGACCGGCTATCAGGAGATCCTTACCGATCCCTCCTACAGCCGTCAGATCGTGACCCTGACCTATCCCCACATAGGAAATACCGGCGCCAATGAGGATGATGAAGAGTCGGGGCATATCCATGCTGCCGGCCTGGTGATTCGCGATCTTCCCCTTTTGAGCAGCAACTGGCGGAGCCAGGAGGCGTTGGATGTCTACCTGCGGCGCAACAATATCGTCGCTATTGCCGGTATCGACACCCGCAAGCTGACCCGGATCCTGCGGGAGAAAGGGGCACAGAGCGGTTGCATCCTGGCGGGTGACGATGTTGACGAACAGGCGGCACTGGAGGCGGCAAAGAGTTTTCCTGGTCTTAAGGGCATGGATCTGGCGAAAGAGGTTACCACCGATACCCCATACGAATGGGCTCAGGGCAGTTGGTCCCTTGAGGGTGGAATGCCTGAGGCCGAACATCCTATCGAAGAGAAATTACCGCTGCATGTGGTGGCCTATGACTATGGGGTCAAACGCAATATTCTGCGCATGCTGGTGGATCGGGGCTGCCGCCTGACGGTGGTACCGGCCCAGATGTCCGCGAAGGATGTGCTTGCCATGAATCCGGATGGGGTTTTCCTCTCCAATGGGCCAGGCGATCCGGAGCCCTGCGACTATGCTATCGACGCGATCCAGGAGATTGTCGATACAGGTACGCCGGTGTTCGGTATCTGTCTGGGACATCAGCTGTTGTCACTTGCCAGCGGCGCCAGGACGGCCAAGATGAAATTCGGCCACCACGGCGCGAATCATCCAGTGCAGGATCTGGCTGAAAAGACGGTCATGATCAGCAGCCAGAACCACGGCTTTGCTGTGGATGGGGAGAGCCTGCCCGAGACTTTGAGAGCAACCCATCGCTCACTTTTCGACGGTTCGTTGCAGGGTATCCACCGTACCGACAAACCTGCTTTCGGCTTTCAGGGTCATCCTGAAGCCAGTCCCGGTCCCCACGACGTGGCGCCGGTGTTCGATCACTTCATCGAGTTGATGAAGACGGAAAATTGAATTAGCCGCAGGAATCGCGGCTGATTATCCAACGGTTCGAGTAAATGCCAAAACGTACAGACATACAAAGCATCCTGATTATCGGCGCCGGTCCCATTGTGATCGGTCAGGCCTGTGAGTTCGACTACTCTGGCGCCCAGGCCTGCAAAGCGTTGCGGGAAGAGGGTTTCCGGGTTGTCCTGGTGAACTCCAATCCGGCGACCATTATGACCGATCCCGATACGGCGGATGCGGTCTATATCGAACCCATCACCTGGGAGACGGTGGCGCGCATTATCGAAAAGGAGCGCCCCGACGTTCTGCTGCCCACCATGGGTGGTCAGACGGCCCTCAACTGCGCCCTCGATCTGGTGCGCGAAGGGGTGCTTGAAAAGTTTGGCGTGGAGATGATCGGCGCCTCCAGGGAAGCGATCGACAAGGCTGAAGATCGCGATCTGTTCCGTAAGGCGATGCGCAAGATCGGTCTTGATATGCCTCGCTCGGCCATTGCGCACAGCATGGAAGAGGCGAATCAGGTACAGGTCGGCATCGGTTTTCCGACGATCATTCGTCCCTCCTTTACCATGGGCGGCAGTGGTGGTGGTATCGCCTACAATGCGGAAGAGTTCGTCGAAATCTGTGAGCGGGGGCTCGATCTCTCCCCCACCAGTGAACTCCTGATCGAAGAGTCGATCCTCGGTTGGAAAGAGTATGAGATGGAGGTGGTGCGGGACCGCAAGGACAACTGCATCATCATCTGTTCCATCGAAAACCTGGATCCGATGGGGGTGCACACCGGTGATTCCATTACTGTTGCACCGGCTCAGACCCTCACCGACAAAGAGTATCAGATCATGCGTAACGCCTCGCTGGCGGTACTGCGTGAGATCGGGGTGGAGACCGGTGGTTCAAACGTGCAGTTCGCCATCAACCCGGAAGACGGGCGCATGATCATCATCGAGATGAATCCCCGCGTCTCCCGCTCCTCGGCGCTGGCTTCCAAGGCCACCGGTTTTCCCATCGCCAAGGTGGCGGCCAAGCTGGCGGTGGGTTACACCCTCGATGAGTTGCAGAATGAGATTACCGGCGGCGCCACGCCCGCCTCTTTCGAGCCGGCCATAGACTATGTGGTCACCAAGGTGCCACGCTTCGCCTTCGAAAAGTTTCCGTTGGCGGATGATCGGCTCACCACCCAGATGAAGTCGGTGGGCGAGGTGATGGCCATCGGTCGCACCTTCCAGGAGTCACTGCAGAAGGCCTTGCGGGGACTGGAGACCGGTAAGTTTGGCCTCTGTGAGGTCGTCGATCTGGAAGAGAAGGATGTCAAATACACCCTGATACGCGAGATGAGTCTGCCGGGGCCGGAACGTCTCTGGTATGTGGCGGACGCCCTCCGGTGGGGCATGAGCCTGGAAGAGGTTCACGAGCACAGCCGCATCGACCCCTGGTTCCTGGTGCAGATCGAAGAGTTGGTAACCCTCGAAGATCAAGTCAGGGCGCAGGGACTGGAGGCACTGGATGAGCATCGGTTGCGCTACCTGAAACGCAAGGGTTTTGCCGACAAGCGACTCGCGACTTTGACTGGTGCTACCGAAGCGGAGGTTCGTGAGTTGCGACGGGCAGCCGGGATCAGGCCGGTATTCAAGCGGGTCGATACCTGTGCGGCGGAGTTTGCCACCAGTACCGCTTACATGTACTCCACCTATGAGGATGAGTGCGAGGCAGAGCCCAGCAGCCGCGACAAGATCATGGTGTTGGGCGGCGGTCCCAACCGGATCGGTCAGGGCATCGAATTCGACTACTGCTGCGTGCATGCCGCCTTCGCTTTGCGCGATGATGGTTACGAGACCATCATGGTCAACTGTAACCCGGAGACGGTCTCCACCGACTACGATACCTCGGACCGGCTCTATTTCGAGCCGTTGACCCTGGAAGATGTGCTGGAGATTATCGATAAAGAGCAGCCCAAGGGTGTGATCGTCCAGTACGGTGGTCAGACACCATTGAATCTGGCGGAAGATCTGGAAGCCGCCGGTACACCGATCATCGGCACCAGTCCTGATGCCATCGATCTGGCGGAGGATCGCGAGCGTTTTCAGATGGCCGTGGAGCGACTGGGTCTGAAGCAGCCGCCGAACCGCACCGCCACCGACCCTGAACAGGCGGTTAAGCTGGCGGAAGAGATAGGTTATCCGCTGGTTGTCCGACCCTCTTATGTGCTGGGCGGACGTGCGATGGAGGTTGTCACCAACGAGAGTGATCTGCGCCGCTACATGCGCGAGGCGGTGAGTGTCTCCAACGACTCACCGGTGTTGCTGGACCACTTTCTCAGTGATGCCATCGAAGTGGATGTCGACGCCATCTGCGATGGTAAGGATGTGGTGATCGGCGGTATCATGGAACATATCGAGCAGGCTGGCGTACACTCGGGTGATTCCGCCTGCTCCCTGCCACCCTATACCCTGTCGGCTTCCGTGCAGGACAGGATGCGCGAACAGATCCGCAAGATGGCCCTGGAGCTTGGGGTCGTGGGTCTGATGAATACCCAGTTTGCCATCAAGGACGACGAAATCTACCTGCTGGAGGTCAACCCCCGAGCTTCCCGCACCGTGCCGTTTGTCTCCAAAGCTACCGGCGTCCAGTTGGCCAAGGTGGCTGCACGCTGCATGGCGGGTGTGAGTCTGGCGGAACAGGGTTTTACGGAAGAGGTGGTGCCTGAGATCTACTACGTCAAAGAGGCGGTATTTCCCTTCGTCAAGTTTCCCGGCGTCGATACCGTGCTGGGGCCGGAGATGAAATCCACCGGTGAGGTGATGGGGGTCGGCAAGACCTTTGGTGAGGCCTTCAATAAGGCGATTCTTGGTGCCGGCTCTCGTCTGCCTGAGGGCGGCAGGGCACTACTCAGTGTGCGTGACGCAGACAAAAAACGTGCTGCACGAGTGGCGGAGGATCTGATCGACCTTGGGTTTGAGGTCTGTGCTACTGGCGGTACAGCAAAAGTAATAATGGATGCGGGAATTAAATGTGCCAAAGTCAACAAGGTTAAGGAAGGGCGTCCGCACATCGTGGATATGATCAAGAACGAAGAGATATCCTTTATTGTCAACACGACTGAAGATGCCAAAGCCATTGCGGACTCTGCGGAGATTCGACGAGCTGCGCTACAGTATAAAGTCAATTACACAACCACCATCTCCGGCGCCGAGGCAACCTGTCTGGCGCTGAAACAGTTGGACGTAGTCGGCGTAAATCGCCTGCAGGATCTGCACGGCTGATTGCAATGAGGCGAGGAGACAGAATATGAGCAAGGTACCTCTGACCGCCAGAGGCGCGGAGCGTCTGCAGGAAGAACTTGTTGAGCTTAAGCGGGTTGCCCGCCCCAAGGTGATCAAGGCGATTGCCGAAGCCCGCGAACATGGCGATCTGAAAGAAAATGCTGAGTATCACGCCGCGCGTGAACAACAGGGTTTTATTGAGGGCCGTATCAAGGATCTGGAGGGTAAGCTGTCCCACGCCCAGATCATAGATGTCACCACCCTCAATGCCGGAGGCAAGGTGGTGTTCGGCGCCACCGTCGATGTGCTGGAACTCGACAATGATGCGGAGTTGACCTACCAGATCGTCGGCGAAGATGAGGCGGATATCAAAAACGGTCTGATATCGGTCGGTTCACCTATTGCACGGGCGCTGATCGGCAAGTCCGAGGGCGATGACGTCTTTCTCGAGACGCCGGGTGGAGCGCGGGAGTTTGAGATACTGGACGTCCGTTACGTCTAACACTCATTTTGCAGGCCGCTTCGAGCGCAGCGGAACCGGCAGGTATTGCTTGTAGTGCCGAATCGTCTGCCCGATCCGCTATGCTTGATCAGGCCTACGAAACCCAACACGATGTTTCCGGACGGGAGTTAAACCACGATTCGGTTTTTCTTTTTATCCGGATTGGGCCGGTAGAAGATGGCGACGCGGCCGATAATCTGCACCAGATCGGCATTTTGGCGGGAGGCAATCGCCTCGCTGAGTTGCTCACGGTCGGCTTTATCGGCACCGGCAAGTTTTACCTTGATCAGTTCATGGCTGTCGAGGGCTATGCCGATTTCATCCTGCACGCTCTCCCGGAGCCCATGTTGACCTACCATGACCACAGGTTTGAGGTGATGCGCCAATTTTTTCAGTTCGCGTTTTTGCTGGGGAGAGAGGGTCATAATTGGGTGCCGTATAAAGATTTGGGCGGAATTCTACCTTAGATGGCGCCTCCCCTGAAAGGCGCATTGTGGGATTTTTTGCCGGAATAATGGTCTGATACTGAATATGAAACGCAGTAAGAGCAGCCGCCAGTGGCTTGATCGTCACTTCAAGGATGAGTACGTGAAACGTGCCCAGAGAGAGGGATACCGTTCCCGTGCGGTCTTCAAGCTCATGGAGATCCAGGAGAAGGACCGGCTCATTAAACCCGGAATGCGGGTGGTGGACCTGGGCGCCGCACCTGGAGGCTGGTCGCAATTTTCCCGGCAGTTGGTCGGAGATAAAGGCATGGTGGTGGCCCTGGATATCCTGGAGATGGATCCTATAGCCGGGGTGCCGTTCATTCAGGGGGATTTCCGGGATCAGGAGCCACTTGATGAGTTACGGGAAATTCTGCAAGAGAAGCCCGTGGATCTTGTAATTTCCGATATAGCCCCCAATGTTACGGGTATGGCCACCGTGGATCAGCCCCGTTCCATGTACCTGTGTGAATTGGCACTGGATTTTGCCAAAGAGGTGCTGCGCCCCGGTGGCGGTTTTGTGGTCAAGGTCTTCCAGGGCGAGGGTTTTGAACAATATATACGGGACATGCGTGAGGCGTTCACCAGGGTGGTAAGCCGTAAGCCCAAGTCTTCCAGGTCTAAAAGCCGCGAAATCTATCTGGTAGCGACGGGCTTTAAGTTGTAGTACCGTACAAAACTGCCAAAATTCCAGATATCCCTTTGGTTGCGGCGCTAAAGATAGTTGGAAGACGGTGATCGTTTTCTTGCTAATTGGTTGATGTGAAAAACTATTTTTAGCTGCCGGGTTAATTTGAGAGGAAAGAAGTTTGAACGATATGGCAAAGAATCTGATTCTTTGGGTGGTGATCGCCGTTGTATTGATGACGGTTTTCAACAATTTCACCACCACCCAGACCAAGGCCCAGCCGAAAAGCTACTCTGAGTTTATCGGTGATGTTAAGTCCGGCGCAGTGAAGGATGTCACCATCAATGGGCGCACCATTGATGGTACCCTGAGTTCCGGGCAGCATTTCTCCACCTACAGTCCCGGCGACGATGGCCTGGTGAGCGACCTGCTCAACAACAATGTTGAGATTGTGGCCACGCCGCCTGAGAAACCCTCGTTGCTGATGAATATCCTCATCAACTGGTTCCCCCTGTTCGTGCTTATCGGCCTGTGGATCTTCTTCATGCGCCAGATGCAGGGCGGCGGCGGAGGCCGCGGTGCCATGTCCTTTGGTAAGAGCAAGGCGCGTATGCTCAGCGAGGACCAGGTGAAGGTGACATTCAGCGATGTGGCCGGTGTCGAAGAGGCGAAGGAAGAAGTCTCCGAGATGGTGGACTTCCTGCGAGATCCCTCAAAATTCCAGAAACTTGGCGGTAAGATTCCCCGTGGCGCACTGATGGTGGGGGCGCCGGGTACAGGCAAGACGCTCCTGGCCCGCGCCATCGCCGGTGAGGCCAAGGTGCCTTTCTTTACCATCTCCGGTTCCGATTTCGTGGAGATGTTCGTGGGTGTCGGCGCATCCCGTGTGCGCGACATGTTCGAGCAGGCGAAGAAACATGCGCCCTGCATCATCTTCATCGACGAGATCGACGCAGTGGGTCGGCATCGTGGTGCGGGCCTCGGTGGTGGTCACGACGAACGTGAGCAGACACTGAACCAGCTGTTGGTGGAGATGGACGGCTTTGAAGGTAATGAAGGCGTTATCGTGATTGCTGCCACCAACCGTCCCGATGTGCTTGATCCGGCGCTGCTGCGCCCCGGTCGCTTCGATCGTCAGATTGTCGTGCCCCTGCCGGATGTGCGGGGACGTGAGCAGATCCTCAAGGTCCATTTGCGCAAGGTGGCTGCCGATGACGATGTAAAACCCTCCATCATTGCCCGTGGCACACCTGGATTCTCCGGCGCCGATCTGGCCAATCTCGTCAATGAGGCGGCGCTTTTTGCCGCCCGCACCAACAAGACTTTGGTGGAGATGATGGACATGGAGAAGGCGAAGGACAAGATCATGATGGGTGCCGAGCGGCGCTCCATGGTGATGAATGATGAGGAGAAGAAACTCACCGCCTATCACGAGGCCGGTCACGCCATTGTTGGGCGCTCGGTGCCCTCTCATGACCCTGTCTACAAGGTCAGTATCATCCCCCGTGGACGGGCGCTAGGCGTGACCATGTTCCTGCCGGAAGAGGATCGTTACAGCTACAGCAAGGAGCTTCTCGAGAGCCAGATCTCCAGCTTGTTTGGCGGTCGCATCGCGGAAGAGCTGGTCTTCGGCATCGACAAGGTGACCACCGGCGCCTCCAACGATATCAAGCGGGCAACTGAAATCGCCCGCAACATGGTGACCAAATGGGGGCTCTCCGAGCGCCTTGGTCCATTGCTGTACGGAGAGGAGGAGGAGGAGGTCTTTCTCGGCCGATCCGTCACTCAGCACAAAAATGTCTCCGACGATACCGCACATATCATCGATGAGGAGATCCGTGGTTTCATCGATCGCAACTACCAGCGTTCCGATCAGATTCTGAAGGACAATCTCGATAAACTGCACCTCATGGCGGAGGCGCTGATCAAGTATGAAACCATCGATTCTGATCAGATCGACGATATCATGACGGGTAAAAAGCCTCGTCCCCCGGCAGATTGGGATGAGTCCGATTCGGATGATTCGGAAAAACCCTCTGGCGAGGCGCCTGCTTCAGACGGTTCCTCGGATACTATCGGAAACCCCGCCAACCAGCACTGATCCATCAGCCGTTCCCGTTGATTCTAGATTGTGCAGGTAAGTCCGTTGACCTGGGGAGCCCCCAGGTCATGGGCATCCTTAACGTCACTCCGGACTCTTTCTCTGACGGTGGTCGTTTCACTCGAACCGACCCGGCACTACGACATGCTCTCGGCATGGTGGAGGCGGGGGCAGCGCTCGTCGATATCGGCGGCGAATCCACCCGGCCGGGTGCCAGTCCCGTATCCGAGGCGCAGGAGATCGATCGGGTTGTGCCGCTGATAGAGCGGCTCGGTCGGGAGCTCGACGTTCCCATTTCCATCGATACCAGCAAGCCGGCGGTGATGCGTGAAGCGGTTGCGGCCGGCGCCGGACTGATCAATGACGTGCAGGCTTTACAGGCGGAGGGTGCGCTTGAAGCGGCCGCAGAGTTGGCGGTGCCGGTCTGCCTGATGCATATGCGGGGTGAGCCACGCACCATGCAGGCGGCGCCGGAGTATGCTGATGTGGTGGCCGATGTGCGTGATTTTCTCTCTGAACGCATCAAAGCCTGCCTCAGTGCAGGTATCTCCTTTGAGCGACTATTGGTGGATCCTGGGTTTGGTTTCGGCAAGACCCTGGCGCATAATCTTGCCATCTTGAAGAATCTGTCGGAATTTTCTGCGTTGTCGGTGCCGCTGCTGGTAGGCATCTCGCGCAAATCGATGATTGGAGCGTTGCTTGGCGATGCGCCGGTGGATCAGCGATTGTACGGCAGCGTTGCAGCAGCCGTTTTGGCTGCCACTCAGGGGGCGTCGATCATTCGCGCACACGATGTAAAAGCAACGGTTGATGCGCTGCGGGTTGCTGCTGCAGTGATGGAATAACCGAAAAAGGAGAGTAGGGTGGAACGCAAATATTTTGGCACAGACGGCATTCGCGGCTTGGTCGGTCAGGGTGCGATAACCCCGGAGTTTGTGCTCAAGCTCGGTTGGGCTGCCGGTCGTGTTCTGGGTGGTGGGGGTAATAGCAGTGTGCTGATCGGTAAGGATACCCGCATCTCCGGTTATCTTTTAGAGTCAGCGCTTGAGGCAGGCTTGTCGGCTGCCGGAGTCAACATCAAGCTGCTGGGACCCATGCCGACCCCAGGTATCGCCTATCTCACCCGAACCTTGCATGCCCAGGCGGGAATCGTGATCAGCGCCTCCCACAATCCCTTTCACGACAACGGCATCAAGTTTTTTTCCGCCCAGGGTACCAAGCTGCCTGATGATGTTGAAACTGCCATCGAACAAGAGCTGGATAAAGAGATCACGACCGTTGATTCCGCCAGTCTCGGTAAAGCCTACCGCTTGGGTGACGGCGAAGGCCGTTACATCGAATTCTGCAAGAGCACTATCCCCATGAGCCTGAGCTTCAGGGGCATGAAGATCGTGGTCGACTGTGCCCACGGAGCCACCTACAACATCGCCCCCTATGTGTTCGACGAGTTGGGCGCAGACGTGGTGGCAATCGGTGTGCAGCCTGACGGATTGAATATCAATGACGGCGTGGGCTCCACCCATCCTGAGCACCTCAAGGCGGCTGTGTTGGAACACAAGGCTGATCTTGGTGTCGCCTTCGATGGCGACGGTGATCGGTTGATTATGGTGGATGACCGGGGGGAAGAGGTCGATGGTGATGAGATTCTCTTCATTATCGCCAGTTCCCGCATGCGGAAGGGAGCCTTGAAAGGGGCGGTGATCGGCACTTTGATGAGTAATCTGGGACTGGAGGTTGCATTACGCGAGCAGGGCGTGGTGCTGGAGCGAACCCAGGTGGGGGATCGCTACATCATGGAGCGCCTGACCGAAAAAGGCTGGAATCTCGGTGGTGAGCAGTCCGGTCACATCATCTGCCTCGACCGGACTACCACTGGAGATGGCATTATCTCAGCGCTGCAAGTACTGGCGGAGGTTCAGCTCTCCGGTCAGCCTCTACGGGAACTGGCGGCCGGCATGACGAAATATCCCCAGAAACTGGTCAACATAAAGCTCGGGGATATGACGCCTGCCGATGTAATGGCCTCGGCCGAGGTGGCCAATGCCGTGCATGATGTAGAGACGGAACTGGGACGTAGTGGCCGGGTGCTGTTGCGGCCGTCCGGCACTGAGCCATTGATCCGGGTCATGCTTGAGGGCAATGATATGGAGCAGGTTGACCGGCTGACGGAAAAACTCGCGGATGTGGTGCGGGGACTGGTCAGAGCGGATTGAGTGCGATCTTTGTGTCTCTGCGTTGATGGATGGGAATTAAATAGTCTGCCCACCATTGATTTCAGGCGCGTTGCCCGTTAAGCTAGCCCGCTTTGTTCGTTCAGCAGGAGTTTTGACATGCGTAGGCCGCTGGTAGCCGGAAACTGGAAGATGAATGGTTCCATCGAGAGCGTTCGCGAACTGCTCGAAGGTCTCAAGGCCGGTGCGGGTGAAGTCAAAAATGCTGAAATGGCAGTTTGTCCCCCTGCTGTGTTCATTCCGCAGGTTCAGGAACAACTCACCGGTTCTGTGATTGCCTGGGGCGGTCAGGATCTCTCTGTCGAGGCCTCCGGGGCCTTCACGGGTGAGATTGCAGCTTCCATGTTGAACGACTTTGCCTGCAAGTATGTCATTGTCGGGCACTCTGAGCGCCGTACCTATCATGGGGAGAGCGACGAGTTGGTGGCAAAGAAGTACGCCGCCGCGCGTGCAGCTGGTCTGGTTCCCATTCTATGCATCGGGGAGACCCTCGAAGAGCGTGAGCAGGGTATTACCGAGGATGTCTGCGCGCGTCAGCTGAATGCGGTGATCGAACTTGAAGGCGTCGAGGCGCTGGCCGATGGTGTTGTCGCATACGAACCGGTCTGGGCGATCGGCACCGGTAAGACGGCGAGCCCGGAACAGGCCCAGGATGTACATGCTTTTATCCGTGGCCGCGTGGCTGAAAAGAGCGGGGAAGTGGCAGAAGGGCTACGCATCCTCTATGGCGGTTCCATGAAGCCGGATAACGCCAAGGAGTTGATCGGCAAGCCCGATATTGATGGCGGCCTGATTGGCGGTGCTTCACTCAAGGCGGCGGATTTTCTTGGTATCTGTACCGCCGCAAACTAAATTCTGACAGGCAGCGAAAAGTTTCATGCAGACGATTCTTGTTGTATTTCACCTCTTTCTGGCACTGGGCCTGGTTGGACTGATTCTGATTCAGCACGGTAAGGGTGCGGATGCCGGTGCGGCATTTGGCAGTGGCGCCTCTGCGACCGTGTTTGGTGCGCAGGGTTCAGCCTCATTCCTGTCGCGGGCCACCGCAGCACTGGCGGCGCTCTTTTTCATAACCAGTATGGTGCTGGCTTACTTCTCCACTCAGGGCCGAGAGCCGCAAGGGCTTATGGAGTCAATGCAGCCTGAGCAGGTGGAGACGGCGGTTCCCGCTGCAGAAACGATCAATTCTGACATACCTGTGGTCCCTGCGCCTGAGCAGGAAGTTCCGGCAGCAGTGCCTGAGCCAGAGGTGAAAGAGTAATATCCAACGATTTAATTGCCGATGTGGTGGAATTGGTAGACACGCTATCTTGAGGGGGTAGTGGCGTAAGCCGTGCCGGTTCAAGTCCGGCCATCGGCACCATTCATGAACGGCATCACCCATAAGCGGGTGATGCCGTTTTTTCATGCCTGAAAAAAAATCAGAATAACTTATTGATAAATATCACTTTATCTGGCAGCGTGCGACTTGACATGAATTGGGTGCTGCTCTAAACTTTTGCGTTAATAAATAAGAGAGTTCGCTGCTTTGCGATAATTATGATCGTTCTGAGGGGGGCGACATAACAATGCTCGAAAATTATCTGCCTATCCTGATTTTTCTGGCTGTGGCCTTTGTTCTGGGGGTCGTGGTCATCGGCATGGGGTTTCTGCTTGGAACCCGTAAGCCTGATGCGGAGAAGCTCTCGCCCTACGAGTGCGGATTTGAGGCCTTCGAAGATGCCCGCATGAAGTTTGACGTTCGTTACTACCTCGTTGCCATCCTCTTTATTATCTTTGATCTTGAGATTGCCTTCCTCTTTCCCTGGGCTGTCGTTTTGGGCGAACTTGGAATGGTGGGTTTCGTCGCAATGATGGTCTTTCTCGGTATTTTGGTTATCGGCTTTATCTACGAGTGGAAGAAAGGGGCGCTTGAATGGGAGTAGAAGGTCTTCTCGAGAAGGGTGTCATCACCACTTCCGCCGACAAGCTGATCAACTGGGCGCGTACCGGGTCTCTCTGGCCCATGACTTTTGGTCTGGCCTGCTGTGCCGTGGAGATGATGCACGCTGCTGCGGCTCGCTATGATATGGATCGCTTCGGTATCATCTTTCGTCCCAGTCCACGGCAGTCGGATGTGATGATTGTGGCCGGTACCCTCGTCAATAAGATGGCCCCCGCCTTGCGTAAGGTCTACGACCAGATGGCAGAGCCTCGCTGGGTGATCTCCATGGGTTCCTGCGCCAACGGCGGCGGTTACTACCACTACTCCTATGCGGTGGTGCGGGGTTGTGATCGCGTGGTGCCGGTCGACATCTATGTGCCGGGATGCCCGCCCACTGCGGAGGCGCTGCTGTATGGTGTTCTGCAGTTGCAGGACAAGATTCGCCGCACCAGCACGATTGCGCGATAGGTGAACCGAATGAGCGATAGCGCGCAGACTCCTCTGGAAGCAAGAATGGCATCCCTGGCAGACGGCCTGGCCGGACGATTTGCCGAGCAGGGTTGCGAGGTTGAGCAGGGTTTCGGCGAGGTCACTCTGATCGTGCCCCGTGATCATCTCCTGCAGATTGCAGAGACCCTTCGGGATGATGAGACTTTTTCCTTTGAAGAGGTGATTGATGTTTGTGGCGTCGATTACTCTGCCTATGGCGTGGCGGAGTGGGATGTGACCACGGCTTCGTCGACCGGCTTCGGACGTGGCGTGGAGTCTGACCGGATATTCGATCTCGATGCGGAGAAGCGCTTTGCAGCGGTCTATCATCTGCTCTCCGTGAAGAACAACGTACGCTTGCGGCTGCGTGTATTCGTGGATACGGCACACCCGATTGTCGCCTCAGTAGTAAGTATATGGAATGCCGCCAACTGGTTCGAGCGAGAAGCCTTCGATCTCTACGGTATCCTGTTTGAAGGACATCCTGATCTGCGCCGCATACTCACCGATTACGGTTTTATCGGCCACCCCTTCCGCAAGGATTTCCCGCTTATCGGCCAGGTGGAGATGCGCTACGATCCGGAGCAGGCGCGTGTCATCTATGAGCCGGTAAGTATGGAGGGGCGCACGCTGGTTCCCCGTGTAATCCGCGGCAACGATCGAGACCTCCCGGAAGCGTCAGAACAGCAGGATTCCAGCGATGCCTGAGATTCGTAACTACACCCTGAACTTCGGACCGCAGCATCCCGCCGCGCACGGCGTTTTGCGCTTGGTACTGGAGATGGACGGCGAGGTCATAGTGCGTGCCGACCCCCATGTCGGTCTGTTGCACAGGGCGACAGAGAAGCTGGCTGAGACCAAGCCTTACAACCAAAGTATTCCCTACATGGATCGTCTCGATTACGTCTCCATGATGTGCAGTGAACACGGCTATGTACGAGCAATCGAAAAGCTGTTGGATGTGGAGGTGCCGGAGCGCGCCCAATATATCCGCACACTATTCGACGAGATCACCCGTATCCTGAACCACCTGATGTGGCTGGGAACCCATGCACTCGATGTCGGTGCGATGACGGTTTTTCTCTACGCCTTTCGTGAACGTGAGGACCTGATGGACTGCTACGAGGCGGTTTCAGGTGCGCGTATGCACGCAGCTTACTATCGGCCCGGCGGGGTCTATCGTGATCTGCCGGAGCAGATGCCTCAGTATCAACAGAGCCAGTGGGTGACGGGTCGTGATGCCGAGCGGCGCAACGATGCCCGTCACGGTTCCCTGCTCGACTTTATCGAGGATTTCGCCAATCGTTTCCCAGCCTGTGTCGATGAGTATGAGACGCTGCTGACCGATAACCGGATCTGGAAGCAGCGCACCGTCGGAATCGGTGTTGTCTCCCCCGAACGCGCTTTGCAGATGGGTTTTACCGGTCCGATGCTGCGTGGCTCAGGTATCGAATGGGATCTGCGCAAAAAACAGTCCTACGCCGCTTATGACAGGGTCGATTTTGATATCCCGGTGGGCGTCGAAGGCGACTCTTATGATCGCTACCTGGTGCGTATCGAGGAGCTGCGGCAGTCCAACCGGATCATCAAACAGTGTGTCGAGTGGCTGCGCAACAATTCTGGCCCGGTGATGGTGAATGACCACAAGGTCGCTCCGCCGCTGCGGGCCGACATGAAGGGCGATATGGAGAGTCTGATTCACCATTTCAAGCTCTTTACGGAAGGTTACTGCCCACCGCCCGGCGAAGTTTATGCTGCAGTGGAAGCACCCAAGGGTGAGTTCGGTTGCTACATCGTCTCCGATGGGGCCAACAAGCCTTACCGATTGAAGATCCGTGCTCCCGGTTTTCCCCACATGGCTGCGATGGATGAGATGGTCAAGGGTCATATGCTTGCCGATGTGGTGGCCGTAATCGGCACCATGGATGTGGTATTTGGTGAGATCGACCGCTAGAGCACTGAGATGAACACGATAGAAGTGAATAACAAAGCGGACATTTTCTCCACCGAGATTCGGGGGGAGATCGACCAGTGGGTTGCCAAATATCCTGCGGACTGGAAGCAGTCGGCGGTGATGGCGGCACTGCGTATCGTCCAGGACGCCAACGGCGGCTGGCTGACTACCGAGCTGATGAACGATGTGGCGGCCTATCTTGATATGGCGCCGATCGCGGTCTACGAAGTGGCCACCTTCTACTCGATGTACGAGTTGAAGCCGGTCGGTAAACACAAGATCTGCATCTGTACCAATGTCTCCTGCATGATCAACAACTCCGACCGGGTTGTTGACCACCTGGAGGATCGGTTGGGTATCAAGCTGGGCCAGACCACAGAAGATGGTCGCTTTACCCTCAAAGAGGTCGAGTGTCTGGGTGCCTGTGGCGGCGCGCCGATGATGCAGATCGGCAAGCAATATTACGAAAACCTGACACCAGAGATCATCGATTCGATCCTGGAAGGACTGGAGTAAGACGGATGGTGAATGAAGTCTGTTTGCGTACTCTGGATCTGGATCGTCCCTGGCTGCTCGAGCAGTATCAGAGCCGGGGCGGCTATGAGATGCTGACCAGGATTCTGAAAGAGAAGACCCCACCGGAAGAGATCATCGAAGAGGTGAAAAAGTCCGGTCTGCGCGGTCGCGGCGGCGCGGGTTTTCCCACTGGTCTGAAGTGGAGTTTCATCTCCCGTAACGCCCCGGGACAGAAGTACGTGGTCTGCAACTCGGACGAGGGTGAACCGGGTACCTTCAAGGATCGCGATATCCTGCGCTACAATCCGCACCAGTTGGTCGAAGGCATGATCATTGCCGCTTATGCAATTGGTGCAACCCAAGGGTATAACTACATTCGCGGCGAGTTCTGGGAACCCTACGAACGTTTCGAGGCGGCTCTGAAAGAGGCCCGCGAGGCTGGTTTCCTGGGTGAAAACCTGCTGGATTCCGGTTTCGATTTTGAGTTGCACGCCCATCTTGGTGGTGGTGCCTATGTCTGTGGTGAGGAGACGGCCCTGCTGGAGTCGATTGAAGGCAAGAAAGGGCAGCCTCGCTTCAAACCGCCGTTCCCAGCCCATTTCGGTCTCTATGGCCGTCCGACAATCATCAACAACACAGAATCCCTGGCCTCCATCCCGATGATCCTGAAAGAGGGCGGACCTTGGTTTGCCGATATCGGTGTCAAGAACAGCGGGGGTTCCAAGCTCTTCTCGATCTCCGGAAATCTGAATAATCCGGGCGTGTTTGAGATCCCCATGGGTACGCCTTTTTCTGAGTTGCTGGAGATGGCTGGTGGCGTAAAAGGGGGGCGCAAGCTCAAGGCAGTTATTCCGGGTGGCTCCTCCGCGCCGGTTATTCCCGGCGAGCAGATGATGGATCTGACCATGGATTACGATGCCATTGCCGAAGCGGGATCCATGCTGGGATCCGGTGCGGTAATCGTGCTTGACGATACCAACTGTATGGTCAAGGTGCTTGAGCGCATGTCCTACTTCTACCATGAAGAGTCCTGTGGTCAGTGTACCCCCTGCCGCGAGGGTACCGGCTGGCTCTATCGTGTGATCAGCCGTATCGAAAACGGTCAGGGCCGCCAGGAGGATCTGGATCTGCTTAATGACGTGGCTGCCAGAATCAGCGGCCGTACCATCTGTGCCCTGGGTGATGCCGCCGCGGGACCTGTGGCGGGTATGCTCAAGCACTTCCGGGATGAATTCCAATACCACATCGACCACAAAAAGTGTCTGGTCGGTGCGGGTTAAAGGTCAGTAGAGACGAAATACGACGATGACTCAGGATTCCATGGTAACCATCGAAGTTAATGGCCGGGAGCTTAAAGCGAAGGCCGGTGACATGCTCATCGAAGTGACCGATGAGGCGGGCATCGATATCCCTCGTTTCTGCTATCACAAAAAACTCTCCATCTCCGCCAGCTGTCGTCAGTGTCTCGTCGAAGTGAAAAATGCGCCCAAGCCGCTGCCTGCCTGCGCCACGCCGGTGATGGAGGGGATGAAGGTGTTCACCCGCTCGCCTCTGGCGCTTGCTGCGCAGAAAGGCACCATGGAGTTCCTGCTCATCAACCATCCGCTTGACTGCCCTATCTGTGATCAGGGTGGTGAGTGTGAGCTGCAGGATGTGGCTGTGGCTTGTGGCAGCGATGCCTCCCGTTTTGTGGAAGGTAAGCGCGTGGTGCCGGCAAAGAACATCGGGCCGCTGATCGCCACCGAGATGACCCGTTGCATCCACTGCACGCGTTGTGTTCGATTCGGCGAGGAGATCGCCGGTATCCGGGAGATGGGTGCCACTGGTCGTGGTGAACACATGGTTATCGGCACCTATATTGAGAAGAGCATCGACTCTGAACTTTCAGGCAATATCATCGATCTCTGCCCGGTGGGGGCTTTGACCTCCAAGCCGTTCCGTTTCAGTGCCCGTGCCTGGGAGTTGACCCAGGTCGAGGGTGTGGCGCCACACGACTCCGTCGGTTCCAATCTGCATCTCCATCTGCGCAGTAACAAGGTAATGCGGGTAGCGCCCAAGGACAACGAGTCGATCAATGAGTGCTGGATCTCCGACCGGGACCGTTTCAGCTATCAGGGTCTCTACAGCGATGACCGTCTGACCGTGCCGAAGATCAAGCAGAGCGGTGAATGGCAGGATGTGACCTGGGAAGTGGCGCTGGATATGGCAGCCGCAGGGCTGCAGGAGATCGGCGAAGGGGAGCAGATTGCCACTTTGGTATCTCCCTCGTCGACTCTCGAAGAACTCTACCTTGCACAAAAGGTGACTCGGGGGCTGGGCAGCAACAATATTGACTACCGTCTTCGTCAGGGCGACTTCCGTTTGGATGGCGCGGAACCGGCCTTTAGCTGGCTCGGTTTAAAGATATCTGAGATAGAGAATTTGAATGCGGCGCTGCTGGTGGGCTCCAATACCCGCAAGGAGCAGCCGATCCTGGCGCACAATCTGCGCAAGGCAGCAGTGAGTGGTGCCAAGGTTCATTTCATCAATCCCCTGCAGTTGGAGCTGAATTATACTGCCGGCCAGCAGCTAACCACCCCTGCGGGCATGGTGCAAAGCCTGGCCGCAGTTGCCAAGGCATTGGGGGCGACGGGTGAGGGGGCTGCGGCCAAAGTCATCGATAAAGCGGTTGCTGACGATGATGCGAAAGCCATTGCTAGCGCCCTGAAGGATGCGGATAAAGCAGCGGTGATGCTGGGAAATATCGCGGCGGCCCATCCCGACTACTCAATACTCTGTGTTTTGGCATCGGTGGTAGCAAACGCGAGTGGCGCGACATTCGGTTTTCTTGCAGAAGCGGCCAACAGTGTTGGCGCCCGTCTTGCCGGCGCAATGCCACATCTGCTGCCCGGTGCCAAGGTGGCGGCTGAGAAAGGGCTGGATGTCATGAAGTTACAGAAACTGCCCCGTAAAGGTTATCTGCTGCTAGGGGCCGAACCAGGTTATGATTTCTGGGATGCGGGCCTGACCAGGAACGCCCTGGAGAGCGCGGATCTGGTGGTTGCGCTGAATACCCATACGTCCCCTGCCTTGGAAGCTGCTGCCGACATTATGCTGCCGATAGCCGCATTCGCGGAGACCTCCGGCACCTATGTCAATACCGCAGGTGAGTGGCAGAGTTTCCGCGGCGCGGTAAAACCGCTGGGCGAAGCCAGGCCGGCCTGGAAAGTCCTGCGGGTACTGGGTAACCTCCTGGATCAGGAGGATTGCGAATACACCTCATCTGAGCAGGTTCGCGATGAACTGGCTTCACTCTGTGAGGGTGTGATGCCGGACAACAGTGTTGGAAAGACAGAGAGCGCGGATTTGCAGAGTGCCGTCGATGGCCTGATCAGGATTGGCGATGTTCCGCCTTACGCGCTGGATAGTCTGGTGCGCAGGGCAAGTGCGCTGCAGCAGACCAAGGATGCGGCTCCCGCTGCGATCTGCATCAATGCGGAAGAGGCCAAAAAAGCGGGCCTTGCCGATTGCGACTCCGCAGTTGTGACACAGGATGGCAGAGAGGCAACACTGCCGGTTTCGATCGACGCGAATATTCCGGACGGTTGCGTCCGAATCTCTGCCGGACTGGCCGGCACCGAGACTCTCGGTGCACAGTTTGGCGAAGTGACCCTGGAGAAGGCGTAAACCGATGGATTTTTTTATCAGCATCTGGGAAGCCCTGCCACTTGGGTTACAGACTCTGATCTGGACCCTGCTCAAGATCATCGCCATCGTGGCGCCGGTGATGGTTTGCGTGGCCTATTTCACCTACGCCGAGCGTAAGATTATCGGCTACATGCAGGTGCGCGTCGGCCCCAACCGCGTCGGTCCGAAGGGCTGGCTGCAACCCATTGCAGACGCAGTCAAGCTGATGTTCAAGGAGATCGTGATCCCGACCAGCGCAAACAAAGTGCTGTTCCTGATTGCACCAACGCTGGTTTTGGGTCCGGCACTGGCGGCTTGGGCAGTCTTTCCATTCAATGAAGAGCTGATACTGGCGGATATCAATGCCGGACTGCTCTATATTCTGGCACTGACCTCGGTGGGCGTATATGGCGTCATCATTGCCGGTTGGGCCTCCAATTCGAAATACGCTTTTCTCGGCGCCATGCGCTCTGCAGCGCAGATCGTCGCCTATGAGATCGCCATGGGTTTTGCCCTGGTGGGCGTGTTGGTCGCAGCGGGAAGTCTGAATCTGGGTGACATCGTCAGAGCCCAGCAGGGCGGGCTCTTCTCCTGGTTCTGGTTGCCGTTACTGCCGCTGTTTGGTGTCTATGTGATCTCCGGTGTGGCCGAGACCAATCGCGCCCCTTTTGATGTGGCGGAGGGTGAGTCTGAGATCGTTGCAGGTTTCCATGTTGATTATTCAGGCATGACCTTCGCGGTCTTCTTCCTTGCGGAGTATGCCAACATTATTCTGATCTCAGCGTTGACCGCAGTACTGTTCCTGGGTGGCTGGCTGTCTCCTTTCGAAGGCTGGCCAGTCCTTGGTCCCCTGTTTGACTGGGTGCCGGGTTTTGTCTGGTTGGTGATGAAGACGGCGCTGTTCGGTTTCATGTTCCTCTGGTTGCGCGCCACATTCCCCCGCTATCGTTATGATCAGATCATGCGTCTCGGATGGAAGGTGTTCATACCCATTACCATTGTTTGGATTGCCGTAGTGGGCCTGGCAGTGGTCTATCAGCTCCCCTGGTGGTTCGATTGAGAGGCTCTGACGCATGAACGCCCTGACCAACTATTTCAAGAGCCTGTTCCTGCTGGAGTTGTTCCGCGGGCTTGGCGTGACTGGCAGATACCTGTTCAAGCGCAAGTTCACGGTCATGTATCCGGAAGAGAAGGCGCCGGTTTCGCCGCGCTTCCGTGGTCTGCATGCACAACGCCGCTATCCGAATGGGGAAGAGCGCTGCATCGCCTGTAAACTGTGCGAAGCAACCTGCCCGGCGCTGGCAATCACTATTGAGGCAGAGCCTCGCGACGACGGCTCCCGTCGGACTACGCGCTATGACATCGATCTTTTCAAGTGTATCTTCTGCGGCTACTGTCAGGAGTCCTGTCCCGTGGATGCAATTGTCGAGACACGACTCTACGAGTACCACTTCGAAAATCGTGAAGACAGCCTGATGACCAAGGCAAAACTGCTGGCGATGGGGGATAAATACGAATCCCAGATTGCCGCGGACCTTGAGGCTCAGGCGAAGCATCGCTGATTTGGATAAAACAGGCTAACTGGCTGGAAAAACTGATGACTTTCGAAAAGTTTATCTTTTATGTGTTGGCATTCGTGTTGATTGCCGCCGCAAGCATGGTGATTACACGGCGTAATCCCGTGCACTCTGCGCTGTTCCTCATCCTGGCTTTTGTCGCCAGCAGCGGAATCTGGCTACTGGCGGAAGCGGAATTTCTGGCCATCACACTGGTACTGGTCTACGTCGGTGCGGTGATGGTGCTGTTTCTCTTCGTGCTGATGATGCTCGATATCGACGTGGCAACACTGCGGGCCGGTTTTATGAAGGTGCTGCCACTGGGTGTGTTGATGATGCTCGCCATGGTGGCGGAACTGGTGTTCGTGGTTGGGCCGCAGAACTTCGGGTTGGAAAAATTTGCTGCGCCGGCCAGACATGCTGCTGATTACAGCAATACTGCAGAGTTGGGCAGTGTGCTCTACACGGTCTATATGTTTCCCTTCGAGGTCGCTGCGGTGATCCTGTTGGTTGCGATTATCGCTGCTATTGGTCTGACCATGCGCAAACGTCCGGAAACAAAATATCAGAATCCCACAAAACAGGTGGCGGTCAAACGTGCTGATCGGGTACGCATGGTCAAAATGGAAACGGAAAAGGGTTAGGAGCCGGGATTATGATTGCACTTTCAGACTACCTCATACTCGGCGCGATCCTGTTTTCGTTGAGCATCGCCGGCATCTTTATCAACCGCAAAAACCTCATCGTGCTTATGATGTGTGTTGAGTTGATGTTGCTTGCGGTCAATATGAATTTTATTGCCTTTTCACATTTTCTCGGGGATACGACTGGGCAGGTCTTTGTCTTTTTTATCATGACGGTTGCAGCGGCAGAAGCGGCAATCGGTCTGGCGATTCTGGTGGTGCTGTTCCGCAGCCGCCGCTCGATCAATGTTGAAGATCTGGATAGCCTGAAGGGTTAAAGTCCCGTCTGGCTGTTAAGGTCCATTACTGCGAATTAAATTAAAGAACGACGATCATGGAAAAACTCTACCTCGTCATAGTATTGGCTCCGCTCCTGGGCGCTATTGTTGCCGGCTTCTTCGGCAGCCGCATAGGCCGTAAGGGGGCGCACTGGGTGACCAGCGGCGGTGTCGGTCTCTCTGCGCTGCTCTCGCTGTTTGTGCTCAAGCGCTTTATGTTCGACGGTGAGCAGGTCTTTAATGGCTCCATCTACACCTGGATGGTGAGCGACGGTCTGACCATGGAAGTCGGATTTCTGGTTGACCAGCTGACGGCAGTGATGATCAGCGTGGTGACTTTCGTCTCCTTCTGCGTGCACATCTATACCATTGGGTATATGGCGCACGATGAAGAGAACTGGCCGAACAACAGTCTGGCCGGCGTCAACAGCTACCAGCGTTTCTTCAGTTATATCTCCCTGTTTACCTTCTCCATGCTGATGCTGGTGATGGCCAACAACTTCATGCAGCTCTTCTTCGGTTGGGAGGCAGTGGGTCTGGTCTCCTACCTGCTGATCGGCTTCTGGTCGGTTCGTCCCACAGCGGTGTTCGCCAACCTCAAGGCCTTTCTGGTCAACCGGGTGGGTGATTTCGGTTTCATCCTGGGTATTGCTGCTGTAGCGATGTATTTCGGCAGCATCGATTACGCCGAGGTTTTCGCCAAGGCCCCCGCGCTGGCTGATACCCAGATCACCATCTGGGGCGATAGCAGCTGGTCACTGATGACGGTCATCTGCATATTGCTGTTCATCGGCGCGATGGGAAAATCGGCGCAGGTGCCGCTGCATGTCTGGTTGCCCGACTCGATGGAGGGTCCGACGCCGATCTCTGCACTCATCCATGCTGCAACCATGGTCACCGCCGGTATCTTCATGGTAGCGAGGATGTCGCCGCTCTACGAATTCTCCGAGACCGCATTGAGTTTCGTACTGATAATCGGTGCCACTACCGCGTTATTTACCGGCCTTATCGGTATCGTGCAGAACGACATCAAACGCGTCGTTGCCTACTCCACGCTCTCCCAGCTCGGCTACATGATGGTAGCACTGGGTGCTTCTGCCTACGCAGCAGGCATCTTCCATCTGATGACCCACGCCTTTTTCAAGGCGTTGCTCTTCCTGGCGGCAGGTTCTGTCATCATCGGCATGCACCATAATCAGGATATTCGCAAAATGGGCGGCATCAGGAAGTATATGCCCATTACCTACTGGACCTCCCTGATCGGTTCACTGGCCCTGATCGGTTTTCCGGGTTTCTCCGGATTCTTCTCCAAGGATGCGATCATCGAGGCAGTACACCACTCCGATATTGTGGGCTCTACCTACGCCTATGTGCTGGTTGTCGCGGGTGTTTTTGTTACCGCTCTCTACAGTTTTCGAATGTTCTTCCTGGTTTTCCACGGTGAAGGTCCACGCGATGAACACGCCAAGGCGCATATTCACGAAACACCCAAGGTAGTCACCATCCCGCTGATTCTGTTGGCGATTCCCTCGATCTTTTTGGGTTACCTGACCATCGGGCCTATGCTCTTCGGTGACTGGTTCGACGGCGTACTCTTCGTGCTGCCGGAACATGCCGGGTTGGCGCAGATGGGTGAACATTTTCATGGTGCGGCAGGTTTTATCCTGCACGGCATGATGGGGCTGCCGTTCTACCTGGCTATGGGTGGTCTCGCCGTGGCCTGGTATATCTACATGAAGAATCCGTCGATTGCCGACAGGATCAAATCGATGGCAAGCCCTGTCTACAACATGCTTGACAAGAAATACTGGTTCGACGAAGCCTACCAGCTGGTATTTGCCGGCGGGAGCCGTGGGCTGGGCAAGATACTCTGGATGGTGGGCGATCGTGGCCTGATTGATGGATTGGCTGTGAACGGCTCCGCACGTACTGTCGGTTGGCTGGCGGGTATAGTTCGCCATGTGCAGACCGGTTACCTCTATCACTACGCCATTGCGATGATTCTGGGTCTGCTCTTGATGCTGACCTGGTTTGTGGTTGCCTAAGAAGGAAGGACGTATAGCATGATTGCCGATTGGCCCATCCTCAGCCTGACCATTTGGCTTCCGATTGTCGGCGGGATAATGGTGCTCGCCAGTGGTGACAGGGAGCCCAATGCGACCCGCTGGACAGCGCTCATTGTTGCTGCCCTTACCTTTGTTTCGAGTCTGCCGCTCTGGTTTGGCTTTGACAGCGGCACTGCAGCGATGCAGTTTGTCGAACGGGCCTCCTGGATCTCCCAGTTCAAGATCGAGTACTACCTGGGTGTTGACGGCATCTCCATGCCGCTGATTATTTTGACCACCTTTATCACGCCGTTGGTGATCATTGCCGGCTGGGAAGTGATCAAATACAGACCCTCTCAATACATGGCGGCCTTTCTAATTATGGAAGGTGTCATGGTTGGCGTATTTTCAGCCCTGGATGCGATGCTCTTCTATGTCTTCTGGGAGGCGATGCTGATCCCGATGTTTATCATCATCGGCGTCTGGGGTGGTCCCAACCGGGTCTATGCGACCATCAAGTTCTTCCTCTATACCTTCTTCGGATCGGTCTTCATGCTGGTCGCGCTGATCTACATGTTCTTCCAGTCCGGGAGTTTCGATATCCTCGGGTTCCATGAGCTGAAGTTAACCCTGACGGAACAGATCCTGATCTTTATCGCTTTCCTGATGGCGTTCGCCGTGAAGGTCCCCATGTGGCCGGTACACACCTGGTTGCCGGACGCCCATGTTGAAGCGCCTACCGGCGGCTCTGTCGTCCTGGCCGCGATCATGCTGAAGATCGGCGGTTACGGTTTTCTCCGCTTCAGTCTGCCGATTACGCCGGATGCAAGTCACAGCCTCGACTGGCTGATCATCAGCATGTCTTTGATCGCAGTCGTCTACATCGGCTTTGTGGCGTTGGCTCAGCAGGATATGAAAAAGCTGATTGCCTATTCCTCCATCGCGCATATGGGTTTTGTCACCCTTGGCTTTTTCATAGTCTTCATCATCATGAGTGACGCCGGACCCGGGGAGGGTAGCGGTGCTCTGCTGGGTGTGGAAGGCGGTATGGTGCAGATGGTCTCTCACGGCTTTATCTCTGCCGCCATGTTCCTCTGCGTCGGTGTACTCTATGACCGGATGCACAGCCGCCAGATCGACGACTACGGTGGCGTGGTGCACACCATGCCGGTATTTGCAGCATTCATGGTCTTTTTTGCCATGGCCAATGCGGGCCTGCCCGGCACATCCGGCTTCGTCGGGGAATTCATGGTGATCCTGGCCAGTTTTCGCGCCGATTTCTGGTATGCGTTCCTGGCGGCAACGACACTGATTATTGGTGCGGCCTATACTCTCTGGATGATCAAGCGGGTGCTGTTTGGCGAAGTGTCGAATGACAATGTTGCCGCGCTGGAAGATATGAATTCTCGGGAACTCATCGTACTGGGGACACTTGCAGTGGCCGTCATGGTCCTTGGCCTTTGGCCCGCACCCTTGGTTGAGGTGATGGATGCCAGTATTGCCAATCTGCTGCAGCATGTTTCCATCTCGAAGCTCTGAACAGGCAACTTACTCGGTAGCGTTCAATGCATTTTGACTCGTCAATATTGATTCCGGTTCTGCCGGAGATTTTCGTCCTCACCCTGGCGTGTATCGTGCTGGTGGTCGATCTCTTTTTGAAAGATGAACAGCGCATCATTACTTACGGGATTACTCAGATCGGTCTGATTTTTGCCGCTGTGATCACCTTGGCAGTGGTACAGCCCGACGCGCAAATAGTGTTTGACGGCAGCTACGTACGCGATGCCATGAGCGATGTGTTGAAGGTTGCGATCTACCTGGTCAGCTTCGTCGCCTTTCTCTATGCCAAGGATTATCTGAAGGACAGGGGACTGTTCAAAGGAGAGTTCTACACCCTTGGACTGTTTGCCGTGCTTGGCATGAGTATCATGGTCTCCGCCAATAGTTTTCTGGTGATCTATCTCGGTCTGGAGCTGCTGGCGCTCTCTCTCTACGCCCTGGTTGCCTTCAACCGGGATTCGAAGCAGGGCGCGGAAGCCGCGATGAAGTATTTCATCCTGGGTGCGCTTGCCTCCGGCATGCTGCTCTATGGCATCTCAATGATCTATGGCGCCACCGGAACCATTCGTTTCGATGAATTGAGTACTGCGCTTGCCAGTCCCGATCTGAACAATATGGTCCTGGTGTTCGGTCTCGTTTTTGTGGTCGTCGGCTTGGCGTTCAAGTTTGGTGCGGTGCCCTTCCACATGTGGGTGCCGGATGTCTACCATGGTGCACCCACCGCTGTTACCCTGTTTATCGGCAGTGCGACAAAAATCGCAGCATTTGCACTGGCGGTTCGCATCCTGAAAGATGGACTGGGCGAGCTGCTGATGCCAGGTGGCTGGGAGGGTTGGCAGGGAATGTTGATTCTTCTGGCGATACTCTCCATGGGTGTGGGTAATCTGATCGCGATCGCGCAGACCAATATCAAGCGCATGCTCGCGTATTCCACCATATCTCATGTGGGCTTTATTCTGCTGGGCATACTCGCGGGTACCCAGGAGGGTTATACCGCAGCAATGTTCTATACCCTGGTGTATGCAATCATGTCGCTGGGCGGATTTGGCATGGTCATCGCCATGAGCCGTAAGGGTTTTGAGGCAGAGAGCCTCGACGACTATAAAGGACTGAGTCATCGTAGTCCTTGGTTTGCCGCCATGATGTTGCTTTTGATGTTCTCCATGGCGGGTGTGCCGCCGACTGTGGGCTTCTTTGCGAAACTGTTCGTACTCGATGCTGTCGTTAGCGTCGATTTGACTTGGGTGGCTTTGGTAGGCGTTTTCTTCTCCATAATCGGCGCCTTTTACTATATACGCATTATTAAGCTAATGTATTTTGATAAGCCGCTTGATGATAGCCCTTTGACTGCGGGCATGGACACACGGATAGTTTTATCTCTGAATGGCCTTTCCGTGCTGGCGTTGGGCATGTTTCCTGCCGGGTTGCTGTCGATCTGCACTGCGGCTTTTGCTGGCTGAAAAAAAGTGTCACATTAGGGCTTGCCAAGTATGACTGGAGGCGTTAATATTGCGCCTCGCTGATGCGGGGTGGAGCAGTCTGGTAGCTCGTCGGGCTCATAACCCGAAGGTCGTTGGTTCAAATCCGGCCCCCGCTACCAATTCTACAGACGGCTTGGGTAAATAATTGTCATTGACATATATTTGCCCAGGCCGTTTTTCTTTTGCGGCCATTTTCTTCATAGAATTCTCCTTTGAGGCTGCCCTCAAAATCCCAGCCAGATCCCCATAGAGATCAAGCGAAAGCTCTTTTTCACCAGCTACTGGTGTGAGTACGATTTTCTCGATAAGCCCGCGCAGCAACTCTGCTGCCTCGCCACGTTTGCTCTCATCATTTAAAGATTTCTGTAAATCACGTACCTCCTCGCGGTAGCGCCTAGCCATGGTCGGATGGAGCAGAGGACGAGGGCTTCAAGTGAGTCTTCGACCTCGTGAAAGATTTTGGGACATCCCAGTCCCCAAAATCGACTCGGCCTTCGACAGCCTGTTTGTGCCCCGGCCGTCCCG
>JAESPE010000110.1 GCA_016756835.1 gamma proteobacterium endosymbiont of Lamellibrachia anaximandri
GCTTCCCCTCTGGCGCAAGGCACGCCGGGTAAGCAGTGCGGCCTCGCGGCTACCGGGGACTACCAGCCTTCGCTTCGCTCTCCATGGCTGGCAGCGATTGAAGGTGAGGGTCGGCTTAGCCTTAATTACTTGAAGTCACATCAAGAGATAAAAGGACACCATGGAGACAACACTGCTCTTTTTACAGATATTTTCCCAGGCCCTTTTCTACACCACCCCAATTCTCCTGTTTCTTGTCACGCTTATCCTGCTTAGCGCAGCTGTTATTGCCCGGCAGGAACCCTTACCCATCAACCACGCCATCTACATGTCCTTCATCACTGCAATGACCATTGGTTACGGTGATTTCACGCCAAAAAAACCCCTGTCCAGATTATTGGCTATTCTTCTTGGCATCATCGGCGTAATTTTTACCGGCATCATTGTTGCGGCAGCCGTCTATGCAACTCAACAGGCACTTCATGCCACGCTGGGCAGATAGGAGAGAAACATGCAGAAACCCGAAATAAAGCAGGACGTTATGTACCAGTTACTGCGGGATGAGAAGATAACCGAGTTCAATCAGCGAAGGGCGGATGGAGAATCCTGCAATCTACAGCAGGCGGATCTGCGGGGATTGGATCTACGCGAACTGGATGCACGGGGTCTGGACATGCGTGGCGCCTATCTGCGTCAGGCAGACCTGCGGGGATTGAATCTGTCAGATACACAAATGGAGGGGACCAGCATCAACGGCGCAAAGATCTCCGGGGCCTTTTTTCCCAAAGAGCTGACACCGGAAGAGATTTCCCTGTCACTGGTACACGGTACGCGGATGCGCTATCGATAAACCACGCCGCCGCAAGTGAACGGGGTGTTAAATTGTAGGAACGGCGCCCCGCCGCGATGGCTCCGTAGATAAGTAAATCGCGGCGAAGGCGCCGCTCCGAACACTTCGCAGCAACCTACGGCGTATCCAACTGGGCAAGGATGTTTCGTGCCACCCGTCGCTGGTCGGCGTTGCCCTCTTCCAGAATCTCATAGAGCAGTTCGCGGGCCTGCTCTACATCGCCGACGTCACGGGATGTCTGAACCTGACGAAACCTCTCTTCCACCGTTGGCCCATCGTCCTCATCCTCCTCATCCTCGATGGCATCGAGTTGGGTCTCCATCTCATCGTCGGTCAGGGGCACGAAACGATCAGGGTCGACGTAGTCAATCGCAGGATCTATCTCTGAACCCATGGGTGGCTCAGGCTCGGGGGTTGCCGATGAAGAACCGGCTGTGGCCGTCGCCATCGCAGGCTCGACACCCGCGTCTTCGGAGTCATCCTCTCTCTTGCGCACGAAATTCGCGGAGAAGAAGACGCCTATTTCGAACAGCACCCACATAGGCAAGGCGAGCAGAGTCTGGGAGATGATATCAGGTGGCGTCAGAAACATGCCGACGACAAAGGCACCGACGATGATATAGGGACGTTTGGATCTCAGGCTCTCCGGTGTCGTCACCCCCATCCACACCAGAATGATAGTAGCGATGGGCACCTCAAAGGCGATACCAAAGGCAAAAAAGAGGGTAATGACAAAATCGAGATAACTACCCATATCGGTAGCCATTTCGATCCCTTCGGGCGCAGTGCTGGTAAGAAAGGCGAAGACCAGCGGAAAGACGACGAAGTAGGCGAAGGCCACGCCCAGATAAAAGAGCAGGGTGCTGGAAACCAGCAACGGTATCACCAGTCGTTTCTCGTGCTTATAAAGCCCCGGCGCCACAAAGGCCCAGAACTGGTGGAGAATAAAGGGAATAGCCAAAAACACAGCCATCTGCAGGCTGAGCTTGAACGGGATCAGGAAGGGGTCGATCGGTTTGGTTGAGATCATAGTGCTGCCTTCCGGCAACGCGCTTCTCAACGGCTCTGAAACCATGATGTAGAGGTCATTGGCGAATGGAAACAGCACCAGAAAGATCGCCAGTACAACCAGGACCATACGCAGCACCCTGTCCCGCAATTCGAGAAGGTGAGCGACCAGCGGTTGTTCGGAACTTGGTGAAGCCTGGGGATTTTCAGCCAACGGAAACCTACTTGTCAGTACCGGGGATCTCGCGATCCTCAAGGGTATTCTTGGCGTCATTCAACGACTTGGAGGCAGAACGTTCGACATCGTAGAGATCTTTTCGGGTATCTTCGACGATCTCCTCCAACGGGTTGGACATCTGCTTTTCGAGGATCTGTTTCAGCTCATCCGCCTTGATTTCCTTGTCGATATCCGCCTTGACGTTAGCCACAAAACGACGGCCGCGGCCAAGCCAATGGCCTGCGACACGCGCCACCTTGGGCAAGCGTTCAGGACCTATGACCACTAACGCAACAAGCGCGATAATGCCCAGTTCCCAGAAACCGATATCAAACATGGTTGGATCTCAAGCTGTCCCCAAGACGGGGTAAAGGAATCAGACCTTGTCTTTCTCTTTGGAAGTAACTTCCCCTTCCACCACAGTGCCGGACTCAGACTCTTCGATCTGTTCACGCTTTTCGCTGGACTCGGCCTTTTCACTGTCAGTCATGGCGCCTTTGAAGCCCTTGACGGCGTTGCCGAGGTCAGAGCCGATATTCTTCAGCCGTTTTGTGCCAAACAGCAACAGAACGATCGCCAAAACAATCAACAACTGCCAAATACTGATACCACCAATACCCATAATCTTCTCCGCTCCCCGGTTCAAACCGGATGTCTATCTATCTTTTTCGTGCCGGCCAGAGGAAACCTCGGCCATCAATGCGGGGATAATACCCCAGTTATGCCCCGGCGGTAAGCACCGTCGTCACTCAGGCTGAATTCCCGTGACACTATTTGCCACGGCTGGCCTTCTCCTCCAACCCGGAAAGCCCGAAACGGCGTTCCAGCTCCTGCAGTACATCATTTGGCCCCAGACCCTGATGAGCCAGCAGTACCATGGTATGGAACCACAGATCCGCAGTCTCGTAGATGATCTTCTCCGGCACCCCGTCCTTGGCCGCCATCACAGTCTCTGTGGCCTCTTCACCGATCTTTTTCAGGATGCTGTCCAAACCCTTAGCATAGAGTTTAGCCACATAGGAGCTGTCAGGCTCCGCCTGCTTGCGTTCCTCCAACACCTGGGCCAGTTGTTCCAAAACATCACTCATCTGCTATCTCACTGATCGGTTGGTGTGTCACTTATAAATCTGCTCAGGATCTTTCAGCACAGGTAACACTTCGACCCACTCACCATCCTGCAGTTCCCTGTAGAAACAGTTGTGGCGACCGGTATGGCAGGCGATACCGCCCTTCTGCTCCACCTCCAGCAGTACTACATCCGCATCGCAATCGACCCGAATAGCGCTGACGATCTGCTGGTGTCCCGACTCCTCGCCCTTGTGCCAGAGTTTCTTGCGGGAACGGGACCAATAGACCGCGTGACCAGTCTCCTGCGTCAGCCGCAGGGCCTCCCGGTCCATCCAGGCCACCATCAGAATAGTGCCCGTCCCTTTCTCCTGGGCGATAGCGGGCACCAGGCCCTGCTCATCCCATTTGATGTTGTCGAGCCAGCTCACAGACGTACCTCGACGCCCTGATCCTGCATGAAGCGTTTGGCCTCGCCGATGCTGTACTCGGCGAAATGGAAGATACTGGCGGCCAAAACGGCGTCTGCCGCGCCCTCTTTCACCCCATCCACCAGATGCTGCAGGTTGCCCACGCCACCGGAGGCGATCACCGGGATCGGCACCGCCTCGGCAATGGCCCGGGTCAGTTTGTTATCGAAACCGATCTTGGTGCCGTCCCGGTCCATGCTGGTGAGCAGGATCTCACCGGCGCCGTACTCCGCCATCCTCTTCGCCCACTCGATGGCGTCGATACCGGTGGGCTTGCGGCCGCCGTGGGTGAAAATCTCCCACTTCAGGGGTTCTCCCTCGCCGCTCACCTTCTTTGCGTCGATAGCGACTACGATGCACTGGGAACCAAACTTGGTGGTGGCCTCTTTGACGAACTCCGGATTGAAAACCGCCGCGGTATTGATCGCCACCTTATCCGCGCCGGCATTGAGCATGCGACGCACATCCTCCACCACTCGGATGCCGCCACCCACGGTCAGGGGAATGAACACCTCGGATGCCACTTGCTCCACGACGTGGACGATGGTCTCCCGGTCGTCGGAGCTGGCGGTGATATCGAGAAAGGTGATCTCATCCGCACCCTCTTCGTTATAGCGGCGCGCCACCTCCACCGGATCACCTGCGTCGCGGATCTCCACGAATTTGACGCCCTTGACCACGCGGCCGTTGTCTACATCGAGACAGGGGATGATACGTTTGGCTAGCATGCTTTATTTACCTTTGCTTAACCACAAAGGACACGAAGAACACAAAGAAAAACTTAAACCCTTCGTGGCCTTCGTTGCCCTCGCGGTGAAAACTCACCCCGTCAACTCATCCGCCAATCTCTGGCCTTCGGCGAAGTCGAGCGTCCCTTCGTAGATCGCCCGGCCGGTAATGGCGGCGGTGATGTTGGTGGTATCGGCTTTACACAACGCCTCGATGTCACCGATGTTGGTGATACCGCCGGAGGCCACGACAGGAATGTTGATGGCATTGGCCAGCGCCGTTGTGGCCTCCACATTGGGGCCGGTCATCATGCCGTCACGGCCGATATCGGTGTAGACGATGGCAGAAACCCCATCATCTTCAAAACGGCGCGCCAGCTCGGTCACCTCCTGATCAGTGACCTCCGCCCAGCCGTTGATCGCCACCATCCCCTCTTTGGCATCCAGGCCGACAATGACATGACCGGGAAACGCTTTGCAGGCGCGAGCCACAAAATCAGGCTCTTTCACCGCCTGGGTGCCGATGATGCAGTAGGTCACACCTGCGTTCAGGTAGGCCTCGATGGTCGCCTCGTCACGGATACCACCACCCACCTGTATCGGCATGTCGGGATAGGCTTCTGCGATACCCTGTATAACGCCACCGTTGACCGGCTCTCCGGCGAAGGCGCCGTTGAGATCCACCAGGTGCAGACGCCGACCGCCAGCTTCAACCCAGCGACCTGCCATCTCAACCGGGTTGTCGGAGAAGACGGTGTCGTCCTCCATGCGGCCCTGGCGCAGGCGCACACACTGACCATCTTTCAAATCGATTGCGGGGATTAGTAACACAATACTTTCCTGGTTAGCGTAGGAGCGACGCCCTCGCCGCGATCTATCAAACTACCGGGTAATCGCGGCGAGGGCGCCGCTCCTACAGACAAACTAAACATTCCAATTCACGAAATTCTTCAGCAATTGCAGACCGTCATCGGCGCTCTTCTCCGGATGAAACTGCACCGCAAAAAGATTATCCCGACCAATGGCGCTGGCGAAGGTAACTCCGAAGTCGGTGGTGGCCTCTATCAAATCGCCATCATCAGGATCGACATAGTAGCTGTGTACAAAGTAGAAACGGCTGCCTTCATCGATATTCTCCCAGAGGGGGTGATCGTGATTATGACTCACCCGGTTCCAGCCCATATGCGGGATCTTCAACAGAGTCCCATCGGGTCCGCGTCCACCGGGAAAATGGCGCACCCTGCCGGGATAGAGACCGAGCAGTTCGGTACCTTCGTTCTCTTCACTGAACTCCATCAACACCTGCTGCCCCATGCAGATACCCAGAAACGGCTTGGATTGTGCCGCATCCAGGATCGCCCGGTTCAGATGGTGATCGGAGATAGCGGCCATGCAGTCGCGGGCCGCCCCCTGGCCGGGAAAGACCACCCGGTCGGAGTTGAGGATCAGGGTCGGATCATCGGTTACCAGCACCTCGTCGCCGGGAGCGGTGACATGCTCCACCGCTTTGGCGACGGAGCGCAGGTTGCCCATACCGTAGTCAATGACTGCGATGCGTTGTGCCATCGAAATACTGCTCTTTAAAATATTGGGGTAAGTTTACAGAGTGCCCTTTGTGGAAGGCACCACGCCGGACATGCGGGGATCCGGCTCCAGCGCCATGCGCATCGCCCGGCCCAGCGCCTTGAATACCGTCTCGGCCTGATGGTGGGCGTTGATACCCCGCAGGTTGTCGATGTGCAGGGTCATACCGGCATGGTTGACCAGTCCCTGGAAAAACTCCAGAAAGAGATCCACGTCGAACTCACCGATACGGGCGCGGGTAAAGGCCACGTTGTACTCCAGACCGGGACGGCCGGAGAAGTCGACCACCACCCTGGAGAGCGCTTCGTCCAGCGGCACATAGGCGTGACCATAACGGCGGATACCTTTTTTATCCCCCAGTGCCTTGGCCAGCGCCTGCCCCAGGGTAATGCCGATATCCTCCACCGTGTGGTGCGCGTCGATCTCCAGATCGCCCTTGGCGTCAATCTCCAGGTCGATCAGGCCGTGACGGGCCACCTGATCCAGCATGTGGTCAAGAAAAGGGACACCGGTTTCGAAACGGGAGGTACCCGTACCGTCCAGATTCAGCGTAATGCTGATCTGAGTCTCCAGTGTATTGCGTTCCACCTGCGCTGTGCGCTGCATGGGAAGGACTCCGAACATTTATGGATTCAACGACGAATCGCCGACAAAGAACGCATTTTAGAGCAAAACCGACAAAATAGCAGCGCAAGGTGTCTGCCTGATCCGCTACGCTTGATCAGGCCTACGAATCTACGCTGGAATCCACCAATGAAGTCGTAGGCCGGTTCAAGTTTACGGAACCGGCAGATACCTACCAATTCTCCCCCAGCAACTCGAAGTGGGCCTGCGGATGAAGACAGGCGAGACAGACGCCCGGCGCCTCATCTCCCTCATGCAGATAGCCACAGTTGCGGCAACGCCAGACCACCTTGCCGTTGCGCTTGAAAACCCGTCCGGCTTCAAGGTTGTCCGCCAGATCCTGGTAGCGCTTACCGTGCTGTTTCTCCGCAATGGAGATCGCCTCGAACGCCATTGCCACCTGCTCGAAACCCTCTTCACGGGCAACCTTGGCAAACCCCGGATACATGGTAGTCCACTCATGCTCCTCTCCCGCAGCGGCATGGCGCAGATTCGCCAGAGTATCTCCCATGTCCCCCGCCGGAAAGGTTTCTGTAATCTCCACCTCTCCACCTTCGAGAAACTTGTAGAAACGTTTGGCGTGCTCCTTCTCCTGGTTCGCAGTCTCCTCAAAGATATGGGCGATCTGCACCAGGCCCTCTTTGCGGGCGGCACCTGCATAGTAGGTATAACGGTTGCGTGCCTGAGACTCACCGGCAAAGGCGGTCATCAGGTTTCTTTCCGTGCGGGTCCCTTTCAAAGACTGACTCATCATTCACCTCATGAAGCAATCATGGTGCGCGCGGCGCACCCTAGGTTAATCACTGACTCATAACTCACATCATGAAGTCTTAAAACATCTCTGCTTCCACTTCAAGATAGGCAATGCTGACGTGGCTGCCCACCTCTATATCAAAATCGACCCAATCCTTGTATTCGGAGAGCAGTTTCACCACGAGGGGTTTGATCTCGTAGTCGCTCAAGCCCTCATCCAGCTGCTTCGCCACCTCATTTCTGAGGGTGGAGAGATAACGCTGGTAGGTTTCCGGAACCTCACGGCCGCCGGTTGCGCCGTGGCCAGGCACAAAAACCGCCGCATCCACTTTCAGAGCCATATCAATGGCCGCGATATTGCCCTTAAACGTCCCATGCCGCATCTGACCCAGACGACCTGCCATGACATTGTCCCCAAGAAACAGTAACTTCTTTGAAGGAACCTCTATCATCAAATCGGAATCGCTATGGGCCTTGGGCTCGAACAGAAACCGGATCTTGAGTCCGGCCAAAGTGATTTCACCACCATGATCGATCGCATGATTTGGCCCTACGACCTCCGTTCCCCTGGTTGCATTATCCGTCATGCTCAACAGTGAATCGACCCAGCTCTGGCCTTCACCCTCTTCGATCTTGGCAATCATATTGGGATGACCATAGATCGCCACCTTCGGATAGGCAGACCGGATCGCCTGATTGGCCAGCCAGTGGTCGCCATGGATGTGGGTATTCATCACCGCAACCACCGGCTTGTCAGTGACCTTGCGGATCTGACGCAGCACCATCTCGCCGATCTGCACACTGGCACCGGGATCGACAATCACCACGCCTTCACCGGTGACGATAAAGGCCGGATTGTTCATGAAACCCTGGTTCTCCACCGAAGGCCGACCCAGCGGGCCATGAATGACATAGACGCCATCCGTCACCTGATCTGCAGGATAATTCTTCACCGCCGGACCACGTTCTGCTGCGATCAGCAGCGCCGGCAGCAGACAGACCATCAAAAACAGCTTTCTCATTCTCACTACCTCATGATTACCCGTCAACGGGCTTTTCGTTTATTGTAGATGAATGGTCAGGATCTCCAACCGGAAGACATTCAGGGAAGTTTCGCCCTGAGAATGGATCCGTCCAGTACGTCGTCTATCCTAATGGGTATCAAAATGACATCACAGTCTCACCAGCAACACCTCCCCTTGTTACTACCCCGTATCCTATGGATTGAATACCGCACAACAGGTAGATGAAACCACCAGCCCCCTAGAAGGCTCCATGTCACATCTCCGCCAACTCAATCCTGCGGTTGAGTTTTCCTCCAGGTTCATTATTATTCCTTGAGTTGTCAGAGCTGCGTCACTTAACCCCTCCGTGTTTTTTCAGGATATCGACAACTTCGGAATAACCCTTCTCAAGCGCCTGTCGCAAAGGGGTCCAGCTACGGTTGTTTCTGGCATTGACATCCGCTCCCCTGGATATGAGAAGACGACAAATCTCCTTTCTTTTTCTGGAACAGGCATCAAACAGTGGTGTTCGGCCGTTTTTATCCCTGGCTTCAATATCGGCCCCCTTTGAAATGAGAAGCTCACAAATCTCCTTGCAACCCACCATATGCAGAGGCGTTTTATCCTGATAACCCCTGACATTGATGCCCGCCCCTTTAGAAATCAGAAACTCGGCAATATGCCTTTGACCCTCATCATGGCAGCTTAAAGCAGCATTGTGCAGTAACGCGTAGCCTCCAACTATCATGTTAAAATCAGCTCCCCGTTCAACAAGCAACTTGAATATTTCCACGCCATTTTTATTACGCTTGTTGAGGGCCGCATATAAAGGAGTATAGAAAGGTTCTGGGGCTGCATTAACATCGGCGCCCTGATCTATAAGAAATTGGCATATTTCTTTGTGACCGGCTTTTGCGGCGTAGTAGAGCGGCGTGAGGTTGCGATCATCTTTTGCGTTAACTTTTTCTCCTTTAGCAATAAGCGCTTTAATCTCATCCAGAGCCCCGCTCTTTGCGGCCTCATGGATATCTGCTGTATTGATCGCATTATCTGCCTGGGATGCTTCCGGTTTGGCCTCAACTTTATGCTCCTTCTGCTCGCGTTCCACGATGGTCAAGCGGTAGACGCGCTCCAAAGCATGGACTTGAATCCAGGTCTCCTGGCCCTCTTTTGCGACTTTGAAGTACAAATCTTTTTTTGTTCTCTTTAGGATTTCAGCATCTGTCCCTTTTAACGCATTTTCATGATGCTTGAGTATCCTCACACGGCCTGGCGCTTGGGCACCTTTTTTCAGACGATATTCGACATGGTAGTAATGCCCTTCGATGTTAATTTTATTATTGGCACTATCGCGAAATGAATGCGAATCAATCTCGCTCTCTTTGTAGGAAGCGATCCAGAAACCCTGCATCCTGGATATCAGGGGGTGGTCACTGCTTCCCAACCTGTCAGTATTTGCATAAATAGCACCGACCATCGTCAATACGATGAAAATAGTCGTGCAAGTTTTAAAAAAATATTTCATGACAACCACTGCACGACCTATTTCCCCGCCCTGACCAAGCCACCCAGCCCTATATCTTCCAGCGCATTGCTGAGCAACGCCCTGACTTCAGCAGCCTTTTCGCAGCGCAGTGCCGCCTGCAGCAGTTCCCTGGCCCTGGCGCGGCTGATGGAATGAATCACCCACTTCACCCGTAGCAGGCTGCTGGCGCTCATACTAAGATTTTCGACCCCCATACCCAGCAGCAAGACCGCCGCTGCAGGGTTGCCCGCCATCTCACCACAGACGCTGACCTCCCGGTGAAATTGTCTGCCCCCCTCCACAACCTGAATCAAGGCCCGCAACACAGCGGGATGCAGATCATCGTAGATCTCCGCCACATGGGAGTTGTTGCGATCCACCGCCAGCAGATATTGGGTCAAGTCATTGGTGCCGACAGAGAGAAAATCGACCCGGCGCGCCAACGCCTCCACCTGATAGACCGCAGCCGGCACCTCTATCATCACCCCGACACGGGGCATCTTCACCCCATGACCCTCTTCGATCAGTTCATCGTGTGCCCGCTGAATCAGCAGCAGTGAGTCATCCACCTCACTCACATTGCTGATCATCGGCAATAGCAGCTGCAGATTATCCAAGCCTACAGCTGCACGCAGCATGGCACGCACTTGGGTGAGGAAGATCTCCGGATGATCCAGTGAGATACGGATACCGCGCCAGCCAAGGAATGGATTGGACTCATTGACCGGAAAATAGGGCAGGGGTTTATCGCCACCAATGTCGAGTGTGCGGATGGTGACCGGCCTGGGGGCAAAGGTCTCAAGAACATTCCGATAGTTTGCGGTCTGCGCCTCTTCACTGGGGAAACGGTCGCGCACCATAAAGGGAACTTCTGTTCGATAGAGACCGACCCCCGCTGCCTCATCGGAACCCAGTGTACTCATCTCGGAGACCAGACCAGTGTTAAGATAGAGCCGCACCGACACCCCGTCGGAGGTCTCTGAAGGCAGATCACGGGTCGCCTCCAACTCTGTGCTCAGTGCCCGGTCCTCTTCCGCCTGCCGCAGGTACTCGGTTCTCACCGACGGCGCCGGTGAAACATAGATACGCCCCCGGTAGCCATCGCTGATGAGGAAACGCCCATCGACCCGCCCCACGGGCAGGTCGCTCACCCCCATGACTGCGGGAATGCCCATCGCCCGAGCCAATATGGCGACATGGGAGAAACTAGCGCCCTTGGCTGAAACAAGGCCCGCAAGGCGTTCCATCGGTACATCGGCAAGCTGCATGGCGCTGACCTCATCACCTACCAGGATGGTGTCCTCCGGATAGTCGACCGGACCGGACCGTTCCTGCTGCAGGTGCATGAGTATACGGCGACCCAGATCGCGCACATCGGATGCCCGCTCCCGCAGGTAGATATCGTCCATGCCATCGAACACCTTGGCATGCTCTTCGATGGTCTGACGCAAGGCACCGGCCGCCCAATCGCCAGCCATGATGCGTTCCACTGTCTTACCGATCAGAGAGTCGCTGCCCAGCATCATGAGCCAGGCATCGAACAGCGCCCTGTCTTCAGCAGGCAGACTGTCCTCCACCCGGTCTTCCAGGGCCATCAAATCCTCCACCACAGCAGCCACTGCGGTGCGGAAATCCTCCTCCTCCTGCTCGGGGTCTTCCCCCTTGCGGTCAGGCACTGCATCCAGATCGGCGGGAGGGTAGACAACTACTGCCGTACCAAGGGCCACACCTGGAGCACCCGCGCGTCCCTGCAGAAAACGGGTGGGAGGTGCCACGCCCTCCATGGTGACAAGTTCACCACTCGCCTGGGCATGTGTAATGGCACCCGCAAGCTGTGCGGCAAGGGTAAAAAGGAAGGTTACCTCGCTGTCATCGAAGGTACGCTGCTTTATCTGACGCACCACCAGTACGCCGAGTACCCTGCGATTCTGAATAATCGGCACACCGAGAAAACCGTGATAGCGGGTTTCACCCGTCTCATGGGCAAACAGATAGTGACGATGATCGGGGGCATCCGCAACGTTGACCGGCTCGGCGCGCTCGCATACCAGCCCAATCAACCCCCTGTGCAGAGGAAGCCTGACTTTACCGACAGCAGCAGACTGCAAACCTTCCGTGGCCCGCAGTACATGTTCACGCCTCTCGAAATCGGTCAGGTAGACAGAACAGACATCGGCACCCACCGCTTTTTTCACCCGCGCCACGATGAGTTCCAGCGCCTCGCCCAGATCGGGGGCGGCGTTTACCTCTTTGACGATTCGATGCAGTGTTTCGAGCATTAGCCCTCAGAGATCAGGTAAAAAAAGGAATAACAAGTGAGTCTTCGACCTCGTGAAAGATTTTGGGACATCCCAGTCCCCAAAATCGACTCGGCCTTCGACAGCCTGTTTGTGCCCCGGCCGTCCCGG
>JAESPE010000111.1 GCA_016756835.1 gamma proteobacterium endosymbiont of Lamellibrachia anaximandri
CGCTCGGATGCCTACTTTGCTTCCCCTCTGGCGCAAGGCACGCCGGGTAAGCAGTGCGGCCTCGCGGCTACCGGGGACTACCAGCCTTCGCTTCGCTCTCCATGGCTGGCAGCGGATGTAATGTCCCTGAAAAGTGGACAATCACCCAAAAATGACGCCAGCTGAAATTCACGTACCGCTACATCCATCTTGTCACCTTTAAGCAAACAATGGTCGACTGCCGAAACCAAGAACAACTTTTGACCACCGAGTAATAAAGCGGTCTGTATTCGTTCAGCCAATAAAAATGTACGTGAATATTTTCCTGATACCGGTATAGATTGGGAATGACAATTATCAATGATGAATAAGTTTATTAGAATATTTTATTACAGCAATCAATTAGTTGCCAATTTATTGGTATGCAAAGCTACCTAAGTTTCGGTATTATTTGCCTATAATGAGAAACTGCAGCGATTCTCCTTACCCTCAATTTTCAAGGGATAACAACAAGTGCGCTATTAAGCACGATCTTAACAACGTGATAAGGTCGAAAGAATCGGGTAGCCTCGGCTCACAATTCTTGTGATTCACCCCTCGTATCAGGTATGGTTGCGCCTTATTGAAATTAACGGCATGCAGCACTCCGAACTGCTGATACAGATAGTGTGATCATCTCCAGGACCACACCAAAAAATATAAAACGTGACTTCACCTCTTTCTGATACTGCAACATTTGAAGCCAAAGACCTTGAGTGCATCCGGGACGACCGGGTGCTGTTTTCAAGCCTGTGTTTCACCGTGAACCCCGGCGAAGCGCTTGTGCTCGAAGGACGTAACGGCAGTGGTAAAACATCCCTGTTGCGTATCTTGTGCGGTATCCGGCTGCCGGAATCGGGACAACTGCTCTGGAAGGGTGAAGATATTTTCAGGCTGGGTCCTGAATATCACGAACACACCGCCTACCTTGGACACAAGGACGGAAGCAAACTGGATCTAACCCCCTTGGAAAACCTGCGGGTGGCCCGCGGGTTCGGTAAGGCTAAAGAGGGGATCACCCTGGAAGAGGCGTTGAATCAGGTAGGGCTCTACGGCTTCGAGGACGTGCCAACCCGCAATATGTCAGCAGGACAGCAGCGGCGTTTGGCAATTGCCCGGCTTTTGGTCACCGATGCAAAGTTCTGGATTCTGGATGAACCCTTTACCTCATTGGACAGAAAAGGCATTGAACACATGGAACGGCTCTTTGAAGCGCACCTGCAATCTGGTGGCATGGCGGCCATGACGACTCACCACCGTATCGGCTTCAAGGAAGATGTCAGACTGGTACGGGTCAATCTGTCGGAACGATGAGCACGCTCTCTCTTACCAGCGCATTCACCCTGCTCCTCAAGAGGGACTTGGTCCTGGCCTATCGGCGTCGAGCCGAACTGGTCAACCCACTGCTGTTTTTCGTGCTGGTCACCGCCATGTTCCCCCTGGGCATCGGCAACGATCCCAAGCTGATTCAGGCGGTAGGCCCCGGCGTCATCTGGGTCGCGGCCCTACTCGCCGCCCTGCTCTCCCTCGACACCATGTTCCGTTCCGATTTTGATGATGGCACCCTGGAGCAGTTTATGCTCAGTGCCCATCCAATCTCGGTGCTGGTCCTGGCAAAGATTCTGGCGCACTGGATGATTACCGGACTGCCGCTTTTCATCGCCGCCCCCTTGCTGGCGATGATGCTGAATGTTCCCACTGATGCCATTCCAACCCTGATGCTGACGCTGGTGCTCGGAACACCGGTATTGAGCCTGATCGGTTCGGTCGGCGTGGCATTGACCGTCGGCCTGCGCCGTGGGGGCGTCATTCTTTCACTGCTGGTGCTGCCGCTCTATGTCCCGGTATTGATCTTTGCCACAGATGCAGTAAAGACCTCCATCGTGGGGATTCCCACCAGCGCGCAGATTTCTATCCTTGCCGCAATGCTGATAGGTTCCCTGGTTCTGGCCCCTCTGGCCACCGCCGCTTCTCTGAGAATCAGTTTAAGTTGATATGATAGTTCGATTTTTCCATCAGATGGGTTCGCCCCGTTACTTTTACAATGTCGCGGGCAAGATGATTCCCTGGTTCGCGGTCTCTTTTCTACTCACCCTGATCGCCGGTATCTACTACGGGCTGTTCGTTGCCCCACCCGACTATCAACAGGGTGAAAGCTACCGCATCATGTACATTCATGTGCCGGCGGCCTGGATGTCGATGTTCATCTATATGGTGATGGCGGTCGCTGGCCTGATCAGCTTGGTCTGGCGCATCAAAATCACGGAGATCACGATTATCAGCAGTGCCTCGGTCGGTGCATCCTTTACCTTTCTGGCACTGGTGACCGGCTCATTGTGGGGCAAACCCATGTGGGGGGCCTGGTGGGTCTGGGATGCACGTCTCACATCTGAGCTATTGTTGCTGTTCCTCTACCTCGGCATCATCGCGCTCTACAGTGCCATAGAGGACAAACGCGTGGCTGCACGAGCCATCTCTATTCTGGCATTGGTGGGCGTTGTCAATATTCCGATCATCCACTACTCGGTGGAGTGGTGGAACACGCTGCATCAGACCTCATCCGTGACCATGACCGGAAAACAAGCCATGTCGACCAGCATGCTAATCCCGCTTTTGTTGATGGGCATCTCTTTTAAACTTTATTACGGTGCCGTGGTCTTAATGCGGGCACGAGCTGAAGTACTGGAACGTGACCGCAATACCCGCTGGGTGCGCGAGCTGGTTGAAGGGGAGATGAAATGAGCGAATTTCTGGATATGGGCGGTTATGCCATGTATGTATGGCCGTCTTATGGACTGGCTTTCGTCATTCTCGTTGCCAACTGGGTCAGCCCGCTTTTACAGCGCCGCCGGGTCCTAACTGACATCGCCCGCAAACTGCGTCGCGAGAAGAGAGAGCAAAAATGAATCCTATCCGAAAAAAACGCCTTTATCTGATTGGTATGATGGTTGCCGGTATCGGTGTCGCTGCCTGGCTCGCTCTGAACGCCTTTGATGAAAATCTGATGTTTTTCTTTTCACCCTCCGAAATAGCTGAAGGAAAAGCCCCCACCGGCCACCCCTTTCGCGTCGGCGGACTGGTGAGTAATAACAGCGTCAAACGCAAACCAGACGGACTTACCACGGCCTTTGACGTCACAGACAATGCCGAGACCGTTACCGTGGAGTACACTGGCATTCTGCCCGATCTGTTCCGCGAAGGCCAAGGCATCGTCGCACTGGGGCAGTTGAACGAAAGCGGTATTTTCGTCGCCAGTGAAGTACTGGCTAAACATGATGAGAACTATATGCCGCCGGAAGTGGCTGACTCACTGAAAACGGCCCACGACGAAGGTGTCAATGAGATGCAGCAGCAGGTGAGTGCCCAATGATCCCGGAGATTGGCCATTATGCACTCATCCTGGCACTCAGCCTTGCCATCATCCAGGCTATCATCCCACTCGCGGGTTCCTACACGAATACCCACAGCTGGATGGCCCTGTCACGGCCGTTGGTCTGGGGCCAGCTGCTCTTCCTGACCCTCTCAACCGTAGTTTTGGCTAATGCTTTTTTGGCCAACGATTTCTCGGTCATCTATGTCGCTCAGCATGGCAACACCAAACTGCCGGATCTCTACAAGATCTCCGCAGTATGGGGCGCTCACGAAGGATCGCTGTTGTTGTGGGCCTTTCTGCTTGCCGCCTGGAGCGCAGCCATCGCTCTTTTCAGCCGTAACATGCCACTGCCCGTGGTTGCGCGGGTGCTGTCGGTAATGGGCATGATCAGTATCGGCTTCCTGCTGTTCCTGCTGCTGACCTCCAACCCTTTCGATCGCACTTTTCCGGTGCCGTTTGAAGGCCGTGAACTCAACCCCATGCTGCAGGATCCGGGGTTGGCCATTCATCCCCCACTGCTCTACATGGGTTATGTCGGCTTCTCAGTCGCATTTGCCTTCTCCATTGCCGCCCTCCTTGGCGGCAAGCTTGATGCGTCCTGGGCGCGCTGGTCACGTCCCTGGACCACGGTGGCCTGGGTCTTTCTGACTGTGGGTATCGCCTTGGGCAGCTGGTGGGCCTACTATGAACTGGGTTGGGGCGGCTGGTGGTTCTGGGATCCGGTGGAAAATGCCTCTTTGATGCCATGGCTCGTAGGCACTGCCCTGATGCACTCACTGGCGGTGACCGAGAAACGAGGCGCCTTCAAGAGCTGGACCGTGCTGTTGGCGTTGTTTGCCTTCTCCCTGAGTCTGCTTGGCACTTTCCTCGTCCGATCCGGCGTGTTGACCTCCGTCCACTCCTTCGCAGCAGATCCGGAACGCGGCGTCTTCATCCTGATCTTTCTGCTGATTGCGATTGGCGGCTCCCTCATGCTCTATGCATGGCGTGCCCCCTATATCTCCGGCGGCGGTCGCTTCGACCTGATCTCCCGCGAGACCTTTTTGCTGGGCAACAACCTGCTGTTATCGGTACTGGCTGGTCTAATCCTGCTCGGCACCTTGGCGCCGCTGATCTATGACGCCATGGAGTGGGGCAAGATTTCAGTCGGTTTTCCCTGGTTCAACAAGATGTTCGTTCTATTGACACCCTTTCTGGCGCTATTAATCGGCGTGGGATCAATCTCCCGTTGGAAGCACACAGATGCTGCTTTCCTGGTCAAACAGTTGAGAGTCGCATTTGTCATCAGCTTGGCATTCGGCCTGCTCACGCTTCTGCCCCTATTTTCCGACGGTAACCTGATGGTGGGCCTCGGTATGGGGTTGGCGATGTGGGTGGTACTCTCCCATGTGGTCAACGTCAAAGAACGACTCAAGCATAAATCCGGTTTCAACGGCTTCATGCGTGATCTCTCGGGCGGTGGCCGCAGTTACTACGGTATGATTCTCGCGCATATCGGCGTGGCCATGTTTATCGTCGGCGTCACCATGGTTTCCAACTACGGTATAGAGACGGATATTCGCATGTCGCCCGGTGATACGGCAGACATTGCCGGCTATGAGTTTAAGTTCGAGGGCGTCAGTGAGTTTCCCGGACCGAACTACAATGCCCATCGTGGACGTTTTCTGATTTCTAAAGATGGCGAACAGATCGCCATCCTGCAGCCGGAAAAACGCACCTATTTTGTGCAGACCCGACCCATGACTGAAGCGGGGATCGACTGGGGACTGACCCGTGATCTCTATGTCTCTCTCGGTGAGTCGCTAGGCAATGGGGACTGGAGCCTGCGTCTCTACTACAAACCCTATATTCGCTGGATTTGGATAGCTTCGATCTTCATGGGCCTCGGCGGGCTGCTTGCCATCTCGGACAGACGCTATCGCACTGCCCGCAAACGCTCCAGTTCAACTTCCACCCTGACGGCAGGGAGTTCAACCCCAGCCGCCGCGGAGAGTCATTCATGAGTCGTTATCTGCGTTTCCTCGTCCCTTTGGCGATCTTTGCAGTGATTGCCGCCTTTCTATTCAAGGGATTAGACGAAAATTACAACCCTAGAGCAATCCCCTCCCCGCTGATCGGCAAGCAGGTGCCTGAGTTCTCTCTGCCCTTGTTGGAACAACCCGATACTCAGATCACCAATAAGGATCTGCTGGGCAAGGTCTATCTGCTCAACGTCTGGGCAACCTGGTGTGTCTCCTGCCGGGCGGAACATGAAACCCTGGTACAACTCGGCCGCATGAACAAGGTCGATATCTACGGTCTCAACTGGAAGGATGAACGCGTCGCTGCACAGGCCTGGCTCAGGCAGCTGGGCAATCCCTACACCGCCAACATTTTCGACAAGAAGGGCCGTACAGCCATCGATTTGGGTGTCTACGGCGCACCGGAGACCTTCCTGGTTGACGCCCAAGGTATCATCCACTACAAGCATGCCGGACCGGTCAATCCGGATCTGATTCGCGACAAGATTCTGCCGATGGTGGCGGAACTCAAAAAGAAAGGATGATGTTCGTGCGTAGCTTTCTACTGAGCCTGTTTTTTCTCGTAATCGCCACCCCACTCCACGCCGCCACCCTGGCAGAGTACACATTCGAGGATCCGCAAAAGGCGGCTGACTTTCGCGAGGTCATCGACGAGATGCGCTGTCTCGTCTGCCAGAATGAGTCCCTCGCCGGTTCCAATGCCGAGCTGGCGGTGGACCTGCGCAACGAGATTTTCGATATGATGACGGCGGGACAGGATAAGGATGACATCATCCGTTTCATGGTTGCCCGATATGGTGATTTTGTCCTCTACGATCCGCCGATGAAACCCTCGACCTACCCCCTCTGGTTCGGCCCGTTGGTACTGCTGATCATTGGCGCTTTGGTACTTATCCGGGCGCTACGGAAAAAAAGCGTGACCCAAGAGACCGAACTCTCGAACGATGAGCAACAGCGGCTCGACACCCTTCTTAAGCAACCGTCTGATTCCAAGGACGCACAAAAATGACCCTTTTCTGGATTATTGCGGCCGGGTTGACCCTCCTGGCCATGGCCTTTGTTGTTCTGCCTTTACTAAGAGGTTTTAAGAACACTGGCATCAGTTCCGATGAACTCAATCTTGAGGTTTTCCAGCAACAGCGGGAAGAACTGGATAACGACCTCGACAGCGGCATTCTCGATCAGGCCCGTTATGATGCTGCACGCAAGGATCTTGAAAAAGAACTCTTGATCGATGTCTCGGGCGACAAAGTGACGCCTGCAGCAATGAACCGCAGCAGCGGAAGGTGGGCAATGGGCACAGCCGTGTTTATCCCTGTCAGCGCCGTGATCATCTATCAGATATTGGGTACCCCTGAAATCATTCCACGTCTGACGGGCCAGGTACCTGACACTACTGTGAACAGCGCCCAGGAACAAGCCAATAACCTGCCTCCAATGGAAGATCTAGTGCAAAAACTGGCTGATAAACTGGTGGAACAACCCGAGAACCTAGACGGCTGGTTAATGCTTGCCCGCAGCTACAAGTCCATGAGCAGGGTTCAGGAAGGGCTTGAGGCCTATGGACAGGCCATGAAACTTGCCCCGGAAAACACCGCCGTTTTACTGGCCTACGCAGAGGGCCTGGCTAAAACAGATAGCAACAACTTCACCGGCAAGGCTGCTTCCCTCGTCGAGAAAGCCGTCAAGCTGGATGCGGATAACCCCAATGCACGTTGGATGATGGGAATAGTCTCCTACCAGCGAGGAAACTACCCCGCTGCCGTCGAGCATTGGGAGAGAGCGCAGACTCTGCTCGGCCCGAATAACAAGGATGCGGCCACCATCACGAACGCACTTGAGGATGCGCGCAGAGAGATGGGCGAGGCACCCAAACTACCCAGCATCGTACAGCAGACCGCTGCCAAATCAGTACCGACGACCAATGCAGCAGGCAAGTCGAAAATAACCTTGGAAGTCGTGTTATCCGATGAGATGCGTGCGAAGGCTAAACCTGGTGATCTGGTGTTTATCTACGCCAAGGCGTTGGAAGGACCGCAGATGCCACTGGCGGCCGCACGCAAGCAGGTGCGGGATCTGCCTCTGACGATAGAGTTGGATGACGGCATGGCTATGATGCCTAAGTTCAAGCTATCCAACTTTCCTGAGGTTGTGGTAGGTGCGCGCATTTCGCTCTCAGGCAATCCCATAGCCAAGAGCGGAGATCCGGAGGGCGAGGTCAAACCCGTCACTCCTGGCCAGACGGGCACAGTAAAAGTTGTCATCAACGGGCTGCATCCCTGATCAGCCGATATATCCTAGACAGTAGGCCCGATCAAGCACAGCGGATAGGGCGTCTTTAAGATTGCCGGTTCCGCTATGCTTGAACCGGCCTACTTCCGCATCTGAACAGAAGCTATATAACTTCCAGCCCACCCATATAGGGACGCAAAACCTCCGGCACTGTTATGTTGCCGTCGCTATCCTGATAGTTCTCCATCACCGCAACCAGTGTCCGTCCCACAGCCAACCCTGAACCGTTGACGGTATGGGCCAGTTCAGGTTTGCCTGTTTCCGGGTTGCGCCAGCGCGCCTGTAACCGACGAGCCTGAAAATCCTCGAAATTGGAGCAGGAGGAGATCTCACGAAACTTACCCTGCCCCGGCAGCCATACTTCAAGATCGTAGGTTTTGGCAGATGAGAAACCAATGTCACCGGTACAGAGGGTTACGACACGATAGGGCAACCCCAGTTTTTGCAGGATTGCCTCTGCATGGCCAGTGAGCGCTTCCAGTGCATCGTAGGAGTCTGATGCCCGCACGATCTGCACCATCTCGATCTTTTCAAACTGGTGTTGACGGATAATACCCCGGGTATCCCGCCCATAGGATCCAGCCTCACTACGAAAACAGGGAGTTTGCGCAACCCAGCGGCGCGGCATATCCTGGTCGTCGATGATCACGTCCCGCACAAGGTTGGTAACAGGCACTTCGGCGGTGGGGATCAGGTAGTATTGATGCTCCCCCTTGAGGGCGAACAGATCCGCCTCGAATTTCGGCAGTTGTCCGGTTCCCCGCAGACTGTCACGGTTCACCAGGAACGGCACATAGGTTTCAGTATAACCGTGTTCATCTGTGTGGGTATCCAGCATGAACTGGGCCAGCGCGCGCTGGAGTCTGGCCAGTGGTCCATGCAACGTGACGAAACGGGAGCCGGTCAGTTTGGATGCAGCATCGAAATCCATCAGCCCCTTGGCTTCCCCAAGATCGACATGATCCTTGGGCTCAAAATCGAATGCCGGCGGCTCTCCCCAGCGGCGCTCTTCCCGATTGTCGTCTTCACTCTTGCCGTCCGGCACCGAATCATGGGGAATATTTGGAATGACCAGGGTGATATCGCGCAACTCGGCTTGAACCTCGTTCAAGGCCTGCTGCTGCTGCTTCAGCTTGTCGCCGAGATCCGCTACTTCTGCCAATAGAGGCTGAATATCCTCTCCAGCAGCCTTGGCCTTGCCGATCGACTTGGAACGGCTGTTACGTTCGCTCTGCAGCTCCTGTGCCTGAACCTGTAGTTCCTTGCGGCGTGTCTCGAGAGACAAAATCCGCGCTTTATCCAACTTAAAACCCCGGCGTTCGAGTAACGCCGCGATGTTGTCCAGATCATTTCTCAGCAGTCGGGGGTCCAGCATCTCTTTATTCCTAGTTCAGTCTGGCGGACCAACTCACGACATGGCCCGGTTCAATCAATTTGTTCAGATCCTGTAGCACCTGTTCTACCTTTTCAGGCAGGTCAAAGAACTCAATCACCAACGGCAAGTCCAGCGAAATATCCAGCAGAGACGACTCATGGGCCTTGCCTGACTTGCCGAAACCGGCAATTCCGCGGAAGGCTGTCACGCCACGCACCTGTTCCTGCTGGTGCAGGAAGTCCAGCAGCTGTCTTAACTGATGATCCCCTTCGGTCAAGTAAATCCGAACCATGGTAACTTCGGTCTGATTCATAGCTGTCTCCCAAGTAAGACGCCAAACCAGCAGGCCAGCAGACAAGCAGTGACACTGAAAACAATGTTCAGGCCCGCTTTCAAAAAATCCGCCTGCTCGATCAGGTTCAAAGTTTCAATGGAGAATGTTGAGAAAGTGGTAAACGCCCCCAGAAACCCCACCAGCAGTGCGGCACGCATCTCCGGCGCAACAGTCATTCTCTCCAGCAGCATAATGTAGAGAAAACCCATCAGTAGTGAACCCGCAACATTGACCACAAGGGTACCAAACGGGAAGCCACGGCCAAACAGGCCGTAGATGCCGTTGGAAACCCAAAAGCGGAACACCGCACCTGCGGCGCCTCCTGCAGCGATGGCAAATAGCTGCGTCAAACCGACTATCCTCTGAGCATGCTGAAATGGAGCATTTTACCTATGCTCCTGTGGGATGGATAGTGGAATTGCCGGTTCCGCTACGCTTGAACCGGCCTACGACTCATTGAAAGAGGAGACATCCGGCATGTAGGCTCGATCAAGCGCAGCGGATCGGGCGCTCAAAATGGGTGAAGCGAGGGATTGCCGGTTCTGCTGCACTTGAACCGGCCAGACGCTAACTACAAAGACTCAGCATCCAGTTTTTTCAGGTAGGCCAGCTTCTCGGCAATCTTGATCTCCAGCCCCCTGTTCACGGGAAAATAGAATTCACGACCGGCAAGCTGTTCGGGCAGATAGTTTTCTCCGGCGGCATAGCCGTGGGGTTCATCATGGGCATAACGGTAGGCCTTGCCGTAGTCGAGTTCCTTCATCAGCTTGGTCGGCGCATTGCGAAGAGGCAAAGGCACCTCAAGAGAACCAGACTGTTTTACCTCGGCAAGTGCACTTTTCCAGGCGCTATAGACTGCATTGCTTTTTGGCGCACAGGCCAGATAGACCACTGCCTGGGCAATGGCCAACTCCCCTTCCGGACTGCCGAGACGCTCCTGGGTATCCCAGGCATTGAGTGTTATCTCCAGCGCCCGTGGGTCGGCATTGCCGATATCCTCGGATGCCATACGCACCACGCGTCGCGCAATATAGAGAGGATCGCAACCCCCATCGACCATACGGGCAAGCCAATAGAGCGCCGCTTGCGGGGCCGAACCCCGTACCGATTTATGCAGAGCGGATATCTGATCGTAAAAAGCCTCTCCGCCTTTATCGAAACGCCGCAATGTGCCGGTCGCAACCTCTTCGATAACCTCTTTACCAATCACGCTGTCTTCACTCAGGTCGGAGGCAATCTCCAGCAGATTCAAGGCCCTGCGGGCATCGCCATCCGCCGCTTCCGCCAGCATCCCGCAAACCTCATCGTCCATCTGAAGTTCACGCTCTCCCAACCCCCGCTCCTTTTCGCTCAATGCCTGTCGAATGATGCGTTTAATATCTTCCTCGGTCAGGGACTTGAGCACGTAGGTTCGCGCGCGGGAGAGGAGTGCATTGTTGAGTTCAAACGAAGGGTTCTCTGTAGTGGCGCCGATGAAGACGACGGTGCCATCCTCCACATGGGGAAGAAACGCATCCTGCTGGGACTTGTTGAAACGGTGCACCTCATCGATGAACAGCACGGTTGCCCGATTCTCCTGCTGCCGGGAGAGACGCGCCTGCTCAACTGCAGCTCGGATATCCTTTACACCGGACAACACCGCAGAGAGGCTGAGAAAGTTGGCACCGGAGTGTCCGGCAATAAGACTGGCGAGGGTGGTCTTGCCGGTTCCCGGCGGCCCCCAGAAGATCATCGAGTGCAGCCGGTCCTCCTCGATTGCCCGCCTCAGTGGTTTACCCGGACCAATGATGTGCGTCTGCCCGACAAACTCATCCAAAGTGCGGGGGCGGATGCGATCCGCCAGCGGGCGCATTCCGCTATCGGGCTCGCGGCTGAACAGATCGGCTTCAGTCATAGATCGCCGATCAGATCAAGACCGGATGGGGGATCGAAGATAAACAGTTCGTCTTGCAGTTCCGTGTTGCGTGTTATGTTGGAAAAGACAAAACGGGTTACCTGTCCAAAGCTGTCGGACATCTCCATGCGCCGCAGTTCATGATCAGCCAATCCAAGGCGAAGACTGTTGAACTGCACATCCTTCTGCTTGGGCAGGAGCTCCACCCAAACCAGCCCCTCTTTTTCCCCCAGCTCCCGTATGTCGAAGTGACGCCCGACCGGACTGGTATCGCTCAACAGCAGTGCCGGCGTTCCCTTTAACGCCTCATGCTGGCTGCGGTGGGAAACCTGTTCCAACTCGACGTCCTGGAGCCAGACACGGTTGCCGTCGGCGACAATAATCTGTTGATTCGGTGGCGCATATTCCCAGCGAAAACGCCCGGGGCGGTTGAGATAGAAGGTGCCGTTGGTGATAAAGGTGCCTTCAAGCTCCGGGGTTGTCAGGGTCTGCTGGAAATCTGCCTGCAAAGTGTTCAGATTGCGCAGAAAAAGTTGCAGCTGTTTGGTGCCCTCATCCGCCTGAACGACAATGGGGGTAAAAAGTAGTGCCAGCAACAGTAAAAATCTGGGAGTCATCGTATATGCCAATTATTTAATCGCTATAGTTGGACGAAGCCGCTTCGCGGAGAAAAATCGATCCATGACAACTTCCTGAATAAAATTAAAATGTAACCTCACGCCCTCAAACAGAGGGACATTCACCCATGAATCATGAGGTTACAAAACC
>JAESPE010000112.1 GCA_016756835.1 gamma proteobacterium endosymbiont of Lamellibrachia anaximandri
CGCTCGGATGCCTACTTTGCTTCCCCTCTGGCGCAAGGCACGCCGGGTAAGCAGTGCGGCCTCGCGGCTACCGGGGACTACCAGCCTTCGCTTCGCTCTCCATGGCTGGCAGCGTATGAATGACAATTATAAACATTAAGGTGTACGCAAAATACTTGTGGAGTTTTCCAATGGGGCTCTTAAAAGCTTTTAAGAACTTCATTTTAGTTTCATCCGTTCCCTTTGGGTCATAAGGAGCAATTGCCTCTGGGGCAACTCCCTGCTCAGCGATGTATCCTTTAACAAATGAGCCAAAAGGGGGGTAATAGATATCCGTACCAGCACGAGTCAAACCTGTTAATGAAATAACAATTAACAAGAGTATGATTGCCGATACTGCCAGGCGACCGAGAGGGTTGTGTCCTACATACTGCTGAGGAGATCCATCAGTTACAGAATTCAGGTAACCTTGCACTGTTTTCACAAAACCCCTGCCGGGTAAAATATTCCTCCACCGTGCATATTTGTTTCCAACAAATCCCCAAACTAGTCGCCAAACAAGATTCAATACAAAAATATAACCAACGGTCACATGAATCTCTTTCAAAGCGATCTTGGCATCCACGCCTGCTATTCCTAATTCATTTTTATACATCATGATTAATGCTATAAAAATAAGACTAATAACGGAGATGAAATTGACCCAGTGAAAGATCCTCGTTGGTAAATCCCATACTTTGTGTTCGCTAAAAGTTACATTTCCCATCGAGAGACTCCTTTCACTGAAAATAAGAATGCCTAGTGGATTTTCACGGTCATATAACTCGTGGTTCCACCAATAATGACGGGCTGATAATAGACTTTCTGAAACTCAAAATAGGTTTGGCTGTTGATTGTTTTTGATGTGGCTCCTGTTGGTGTCGTTGGCACTGTAATACCGATTGGTGCTGCTACGACTTGAAATACAGTGTCGTGTTGAACATAGTAGGTGCCGTCGTGATAGAAATAAACTGTGTCACCTAATGTTATTTGTGCAGAATTTGGCGGGACAACGGCCACGGCTGCACCAACTGGAGCACTAACGACCACATACCCACCAGCTGGAACAGTTTGGTAATATATGCCGTCAGCATAATAATAGGGTGTGGTCCCTACAATAACTGTCGTGTGCGTAGGCGGAATAGAAGCTATTGCCGCACCAATAACCAGACCGGTAAATAAACCAGCACCAAATCCACCACCATCATGACGGTAATAGCCGTGGTGTCTATAGTAATTATCATTGTCGACATCCACATTAATGTTGGTATTTCGATTATGGTTTATATTGGCGTTTACATTGGTATTCCGATTACGATTTATATTGGTGTTTTTGTTGCGATTAAGATTTCTATTATCGTTGTAATTATGCTGATGCGTTATTCCGTTATTATGCGTATGTCGGCGTCCGTCTGATCCGTGTTTGTGACTTTTCCCTTCATGTGATTTTTTCGCAAACACGCCTTCCATTGGCATTGACAGTAACAGGACTGCAACCATCGGCGCTACCTTACAGGCTAATGCTTTGCTTTTATTCATCGCAACTTTCCTTGTGTTAACTTTAGGCTAGATTACCCTTTGAACTATTGTGGAACCATTCTCTCTGGCGTTGAAACACCACATACAGCATCGGAATGAAAAAGATGCCAATAATTGAGGCTGCCAGCATACCGCCAAAGACTACTATACCAACACCACGCTGATTGGCTTCACCCGCACCGCTGGCGAAAACTAATGATAGTAATCCGAAGATAAATGCACAACTGGTCATTAGCACGGCACGGAGCTGCGGAGAAATTCATCCCCTTCACAGTTCAGCGACGCGCCGCTCCTACTGACTCTTCGTAGCAAGCTGCGAAGAGTTGAACCCAAAGAGATTACACCTCTGGCCGCATGTGTGGGAACAACAGAACATCGCGGATGGAGGGTGAATCTGTGAGCAACATCACCAGCCGGTCGATGCCGATGCCCTCACCTGCAGTTGGTGGCATACCGTGCTCGAGTGCGCGCACATAGTCGTCATCAAAATGCATCGCTTCATCGTCACCCGCATCCTTCTCCTCAACCTGTTTGCGGAAACGCTCTGCCTGATCCTCCGCATCATTGAGCTCCGAAAAACCGTTGGCGATCTCGCGGCCACCGACAAAAAACTCGAAACGATCGGTAACGAAAGGGTTTTCGTCGTTGCGACGGGCCAAGGGGGAAACCTCTGTAGGATAGGCGGTGATAAACGTCGGGTTCATCAAGCGATGCTCAACCGTCTTCTCGAAGATTTCGATCTGCACCTTGCCCAGACCATAGCTATCTTTCAGGGGAATCTCCAGGCGCTTTGCGATTGCCCGGGCGCTCTCAGGATCATCGAGCTCCGCTTCGCTGATATCGGGATTGAAGTGGAGGATTGACTCTTTAATGGACATACGCTGAAACGGCGCACCAAAATCGTAAGTCTCACCCTGATAGTCGATCTTGGTCTTACCCAACACCGATTCACACATGGCGCGCAGCATTTCCTCCGTGAGATTCATCAGATCATTAAAATCCGCATATGCCTCATAGAACTCCAGCATGGTGAACTCAGGATTATGGCGACTGGAGAGGCCCTCATTGCGAAAATTGCGGTTGATCTCGTAAACCCGCTCAAATCCACCCACCACCAGGCGCTTGAGATAGAGTTCCGGTGCGATACGCAGGAACAGATCCATATCCAAGGCGTTATGTTTAGTGGTGAAGGGACGCGCGGTTGCACCGCCGGGGATGACCTGCATCATAGGGGTTTCCACCTCCATGAACTGCTTGCCGTTCAGATAGTTGCGGATGAACTGAACCACCTGGGTACGGGTACGAAATGTCTCCCGTGTCGCCTCGTTCATGATCAGGTCCACGTACCTTTGGCGGTAACGCTGTTCCTGATCTGACAGACCGTGAAACTTTTCCGGCAAGGGACGTAAAGCCTTGGTGAGCAGACGAACACTGTCTACCTTGACCGATAGCTCGCCGGTGCGGGTTTTGAACAGCACACCTTCCGCACCGATAATGTCGCCGATATCCCACTTCTTGAACTGGGTGTTGTAGACCCCCTCTTCCAGGGAATCCCGCTGCACGAAGAGCTGCATACGGCCCGACATATCCTGCAAATGCGCGAAGCTTGCCTTGCCCATAACCCGGCGGCTCATCATGCGTCCTGCAATAGAGACCCGCAGTCCGAGGGCTTCCAACTCTTCATCCGGCTTTTCATCGTACTCCGCATGCAATTCGCCGTTCATGCAGTCGCGCCGAAAATCGTTGGGGAAAGCGTTGCCGGTTTCACGCAGCTGGTTCAACTTATCACGCCGCTGGGCGATGAGCTTGTTTTCGTCTGGTACCTGATCATTCATGTGCTTAATCTAATTATCTGTTAACCGTAAACATCCCGCCGTCATTTCGACAGAAGGGAGAAATATTTTTCCGCTGACTTCTCTGCCAGCTGAACGGGATCCCTCGTTTCACTCGGGATGACACTATTCATTCGTGTTTGGCGGCCGTCACTCACAACCCGCTCTTCAGGCTCGCCTCGATGAACTGGTCAAGTGCACCGTCAAGTACCGCTTGGGTATTGCCCGTCTCCACACCGGTACGCAGATCTTTGATGCGTGACTGGTCGAGTACGTAGGAACGGATCTGACTGCCCCAGCCGATGTCGGACTTAGTCTCCTCCACCGCCGCCTGAGAGTCACGCTGCTTCTGGATCTCCAATTCGTAGAGCTTGGCCCGCAGCTGTTTCATCGCATGATCTTTGTTTTTGTGCTGGGAGCGGTCGTTCTGACACTGCACCACCGTTCCCGTGGGGTTGTGGGTGATGCGCACTGCCGACTCGGTGCGGTTGACGTGCTGACCGCCTGCACCACTGGCTCTATAGACGTCGATACGCAAGTCTGCCGGATTGATCTCCACTTCGATGGAGTCGTCGATCTCAGGGGAGACAAACACCGCCGCAAAAGAAGTATGGCGGCGGTTGCCGGAATCGAAGGGGGATTTGCGCACCAGCCGGTGTACGCCAATCTCGGTACGCAGCCAGCCGAAGGCGTGGTCGCCTTCGAACCTGATGGTGGCCGACTTGATCCCCGCCACTTCACCGGCGGAGACTTCCATCAATTCTGTTTTGAAGCCCCGTGCCTCACCCCAGCGCAGATACATGCGCAGCAGCATCTCGGCCCAGTCCTGGGCTTCGGTGCCGCCTGAGCCGGCCTGGATATCAAGGAAGGCATTGGAAGGGTCCATCTCCCCGGAGAACATGCGCCGGAACTCCAGTGAAGAGACCTGCTGCTCGTAAGATTTGAGATCTGCATCTACGGAGGAGACCATCTCTTCGTCCCCCTCCTCCACAGCCATCTCGAGCAGATCGGCGGCATCGCCGAGACCGCCTTCGAGTTCGTCGATGGTGAGCACGATGGTTTCCAGCGCCGCCCTTTCACGCCCCAGGGTCTGCGCCTTCGAAGGATCGTTCCAGATCGCAGGGTCTTCGAGTTCCCGTAGAACCTCGGTCAGACGTTCCTGTTTCTCAGGGTAGTCAAAGATACCCCCTCAGGGACTGGGTACGTCCCTTGAGGTCGTTGATCCGGTTGGTAATCGGGTTGATATCCTGCATGGTTCATCCGGCTGGGTAAAACGGGGAATTCTACACCAGCCGGGCGGCACTCGTCACATTTTTGGCAACACCAGGCAAGTCATTGCAACTACTGGCTGGTCACAGGCAGGGTCGTATCCGCACCGGCCGGGTCCACTCTCTGCCGGAAACTTCTCTGAAACACCCCGGTTCCCGATATTAATCCGCAAACCACCGCATCGACTCCGCGCGACAGCAGGCTGGGTTGTATCCCTGTCCCGTCATTTTTCTCTATCTGCGCTTTTTCTTCCAGCCACTGGGGTAGCGCCTGAATAATATCCCTATCCCAGGTGACGGGCGGTTTCACCCTGCGGGTATCGCTGTAGTAAGACTTTAGCGCCTCCCTTGTCGTATCTGCGCAACCCGCCGCCGCCAGCCGTGCCGCAATTTCCTGTTCTGCTGAGTAGATACGCTCTTCAATGGTAAAACCAGACTCTCCCAACACCAACGCGATTGCTGAGTAGCTCAGTCCTATTTCGTACCGATAGAGAAGTGACTCACGCTGCCGGTATGGCAGCGTACGCACCAGATCGACCAGCAGTATTCCCCACTGCACGCCATCATCTCCATCGACCAGATCAGCAATTGGGTGGGCCGTTGTTTCCCCGCTCCTCTGACAGAAACCGCGCAGTTGGCGATGTAGCATCTTGTAGAGCTGGGTCTTGAGACGTCTTGGAGTGGATGCACGGGAACGTGCATCGACAAAACCCGCCCATACCTTTCGGTAGAGCGACCTGCCCTGCTCACCAGTACCGCAATGCCGCGCGACATACCGATAGATCCTGCCCTTGTACCGTTCATAGAGGCTTTCAAACGCGCCTGCATCACCCTCCATGAAATTCGCCATCAAGTCTTCAATATCGAATCTTCGTTTGCCCACATCACCCTCACTTACGCTGTAGCAACGGCAAATTCCTTCGCTTCAACCCATGACATCTGTTGTGTGTAAAGTCTTACATGGCATGTCGGGCATCATTGGGCAGTCCTTCTCATTTCGTTCACACCGCATCACTGGGTTTCGCGACCCATTTCGCAGAAACTGGGGGATTTTGTAAACAGTTATTGATTTCACCCGACAACCTCAATTTTTCTGACCAACGACCACTCAAAGGGTGAAGCTGTGCATATACCGGGAATTGGGCGTCAAATACGTAGAGAGCAGGGAAGAACGGCAAAGATCCTCGCCGCAATGATTTCTTTCGATAGGTAAACTGCGGCGGGCGATGGTCACGAACTACGACCAACCAATAGCCCTGCGGCTATTGGTTGGTTGCAGTTAAAGGCATCTGTGCCCCAGCAGGCTCCACACTCTGACGAAGACCCTTTTTTAGGGCACCAGACCCCGATTTCAATCTTCGAAGCGCAGCACTGAATCCAGGCGCCAACAGACCGGCCTGCATCCCAGCCTCATTGCTTTCTTCTTGTGGCGCCTTCTCCCCCAGCCACTGGGGTAGCACCTGAAGAATATCCCTATCCCAGGTGACTGGCGGTTTCACCCTTCGGGTTTCGCTGTAATAAGACTTCAGCGCCACCCTTGTCGTATCAGCACAGCCCGCAGCCGCCAATTGCACTGAGAGTTCCTGTTCTGCCGACCGGATACGCTCTTCAATGGTAAAACCTGATTCTCCGAGCACCAGCGCGATTGCCGCGCAGTTCAGCCCTATTTCATATCGAAAGAGAAAAGACTCCCGTTGCCGGTATGGCAACGCACGCACCAGGTCAACCAGTAGCACGCCCCACTGTACGCCATCATCCCCAGCAACCAGCTCTCCAACCGGATAGACAGTTGCTGCACCACTCTCCTGACAGAAGCTACGCATTTGCCGATGCAATATCCTGTAGAGACTGGTCTTGAGATGTCTTGGGGTGGGTGAAAGCGTGCGAGCCTCGACAAAGCCTGCCCAGAACTTTTGGTAGAACAGCCTACCCTGTTCACCAGTACCGCAATGCCGCACGACATACCGATAGATTCTGCCCTTGTACCGCTCATAGAGACTTTCAAACGCGTCTGTATCACCTTCCATGAAATTCGCCATCAAGGCTTCAACATCGAACCTCCGTTTACTCACACTCCCCTCCACTTGGGTTGTAACCGCTGCAAAGTCAGTCGTATCAATCCACGATATCTGTTGAATATGGAGTTTTACACGGCCCGTCAGTCACCATTGCGTAACCCTTCTCATTTTGCTCGCTCCAAGCCACTGTTTTTCGCGAACCACTTCACAGAATTAAAGGACTAATGCAAACAAATGTAAACTCACCCCGAATATTTCCTGCGACCTCAATATTTCCAACGATCAGCCGCTAAGAGGTGTAGCGGCACATAATATTGTTATTGTTGGAGAAAATAATGCTTATCGAAACAGGGACTGTCACCGCGCCACATCGAGTCTTTGGATTCACCTGACTCTATGCGTCAGTACCATCGACAAACCCTGAGTCTATGCACCCACTTCTGACACGCCAGTTAAAACGGCTTTTCGGTATCCCTGATGAGCCGAAGCTGACTGCTGCGCTGCTGGAACTCAGGCGACTTGCAGATTCTGACGGATTGCAGGAGGAGGCCCGCAATCTTCTGGGGGGCCTCGATCGCCTGCTCGGTCAGATAGATAATACCTATCAACAGCACGAAGCCGATATCACGCTGCGCGACCAAAGCCTGGAGATCAGCAACGAGGAGATCCTGCAGGCCAACGAGAAGTTGCGTCGTAAGGAACGGCGGCAACACGCCATAATAGAGTCCCTGCGCCATACGGCCAACGAACTGCTCAGATCCACCCATCTCCCCGAACTGTCTGACGATGAGACAAGTCTCGAAAAACTCTCTCTGCTGATGAGTGACCTGGTCAAAGAACGGCAGCAGGTGCAAAGCAAACTCGAACGCACACTCAGTGAACTCGAAAGGCAAAAATCCGCTATTGATCAACACGCCATCGTCAGCATCACCGATACCAGCGGCAAAGTCACCTACGCCAACGAAGGATTCTGCCGTGTCAGTGGTTTTCAACGATACGAACTGATTGGTAAAAAACATCCTCAGTTTAATCAAACTGATCAGTCAGCTGCCATCATCAAAAATATTTGGTCCACCATCCGCCATGGACATACATGGAAGGGTGAATTTGCCAACAGAAACAAAACGGGTACTCCTTACTGGCTCGATGCAACCATTGTCCCTTTTCTGGACAGTCAGGGAGAAGCCTTCCAGTACATCATCATCTGCACAGATATCACAGAGCGCAGAATATTCCAGGAGCAGCTCAAGGACGCCATTCATCGGGCCGAATCCGCCAATCAGGCAAAGAGCGAATTTCTTGCCAACATGAGCCATGAAATCCGCACCCCGATGAACGCAATCATCGGGCTGAGTCATCTGGCAATCGAGGGAAAGACCGACCAGCGTCAGCATGAGTATCTGAGCAAGATTCAATCATCCGCCAAAACCCTGCTCAGCATCATCAACGACATCCTCGATTTCTCCAAGATCGAGGCCGGCGAGATGACTTTAGAGACGGTGGATTTTTCTCTGAGTGAACTATTGGAGCAAGTCTGCACCATCTTCTGTTTCAGTGCAGAGAAAAAATCTCTGGAAGTCGTCTACTCAGTTGCCCCCGACCTGCCGGACAGATATATCGGTGATCCATTGCGATTGGGACAGGTACTCACCAATCTTGCCAGCAACGCCGTCAAATTCACGGAACAGGGCGAGATAGTCATTTCGGTTACCGCTGAAGAGTCACAACAGGGGAAAATCCGGATTCGGTTCGATGTCAGCGACACCGGCATTGGACTCTCCGAAGATAAACTTGCCGTGCTGTTTGACTCTTTTTCGCAGGCCGACTCATCCACTACCCGTAAGTTTGGGGGAACTGGCCTGGGACTGGCGATCAGTAAAAGCCTCATCAGCATTATGGAGGGTGAGATCGGCGTCGAGAGCACAGAGGGAGAGGGCAGCAACTTCTATTTCACCCTCCCTCTGCAGATTGATCCCGAACGGGAAACCCATAAAAACCTACAACTGCACAAGGTTCGCACAATGGTAGTGGATGATCTCGCGAAATCGCGGGATACAATATTAAAAACCTTTCGCTTCCACGGTGCCAATGCTATTGGAAAAGCATGCGGCGAAACCTGTATAGAAGAGCTGCAGCGCTGCTGCCGTGAGGAGCCTACCCGGCCCTATCAACTCACACTTATCGATTGGTCCATGCCCGGCATGGATGGCCTGCAACTGTTGAGGACAATCCAGAGTGATCCACTGATCGATCCCAAGCCTCGTATTATACTGATGAGTAAATACAACAATGATCAGGCCATCCGCCAAACTGAAACCCGTAACACAATCCTACTGACCAAACCCATCATACCGACGGCGTTTCTCAATGCCGTTTTGAAGGCATTGGGGCGCCCCACCCTGCGCATAAGGCACGAAGCCACATCCGTCAGCGGCAGGGATGTGGAAAATATCCAGGGCATCCTGGGAGCCAATATATTAGTTGCGGAAGACAATCCTGTTAATCAGCAAGTTACCAGAGCGCTGCTGGAACATTACGGACTTAAAGTCAAGATAGCGGAAAATGGACGAGCCGCCATTGAAGCATTGGCAAAGACACGCTTTGACTTGGTGCTTATGGATGTACAGATGCCGGATATCGATGGCTATGAAGCAAGCCGTATCATCCGCCAGGACGCAACCTACGACGAAATCCCGATTATCGCCCTGACCGCAAATGCCATGTCCGGCGACCGGGAAGAGAGCCTCGCGGCCGGTATGGATGACTATCTGCCGAAACCCATAGAACCCGATGCGCTCTATGCAATGCTGATCAAGTGGATCCAGCCTGGTCAGGCAGACCACATCTTCAACGACGAATACACATCGTCAGCGATTCTTCTGCCTGAACATCTGCCCGGTATCGACTTCGAAGCAGGTCTGAAAAGGATGCGTGGAAACCAGGCCCTGTTCCGGGATCTGTTACTGCGATTCCGCGCCGATTATGAGCACTGGAGCGGTCGCATCAGCATGGCAATTCTGGAGAACAACAGGGATGAGGCCCTCCACCTCGCACATGCGCTGAAAGGCGTTTCCGCTACTATCGGCGCCATGGACCTCTCCACTGCAGGCGCCAGCCTGGAAAAACATCTGAAGACAGATATGGAAGATCTGACGGAAATCCACAGCAAGGTCACTGACCAGCTCTATCAGGTACTTGACGGCCTTAAATCCCTGGACAAACCACCTGAATCAGCAACCAGCCGACCAGTCAGCACATTGGATCAACAGACCCTTCAGACACTACTTTCCAGTATGAAACCAATGCTGGTCAACGGCGATCTGCAGGCACTGCAACTGGTCGAGCAACTGCATGAAATGGTTCGCGGCACAAAGATGGTGAGCACTGCTCTCGAGCTGAAAAAACATGTCGACGCATTCGACTTCGAAAAAGCCCTTAGTACACTGGAATCACACTCTCCTTTCACGCAGTAATCGCAGCGGGGATTAGATCAAATGAGATTGAACTCTCCCGCCCCGGAGCAGAAAAAGGTATGCTCCGGGAATGCAGATTTCCGTCATTATTCCCACCTACAACCGTGTTGATACGCTCCCGAGGGCGTTGGATTCAGTCCTCTCCCAGCATCTTGCACCAGATGAAGTGATTGTAGTCGATGACGGCTCCACCGACGAAACAGCCGAGCTGATCAGCCGTCGATACCCGCAATGCCGTTACCTCCACCAGCCCAACCAGGGCGTCAGCAGTGCACGTAATCTGGGAATTCGCGAGGCTCAGGGGGAGTGGATCGCACTGCTCGATTCGGATGATGCCTGGCTGCCACAGAAACTCCAGTTACAGTCTGAGGCGCTGAAGGCCGAGCCGGGCCACCTTATCTGCCACACAGAGGAGATATGGATCAGGAACGGGGTCAGGGTCAATGCAATGCACAAACACGCCAAGAGTGGCGGTTTCATCTTTGACCGCTGCCTGCCGCTCTGTGCAATTTCCCCCTCCTCCGTCATTCTGCACAGGTCTCTGTTTGACAGCGTAGGACTGTTCGATGAGAGACTCCCAGCTTGCGAGGACTACGACCTCTGGCTGCGCATCTGTGCCACCGAGCCGGTACTATTTCTGTCGGAGCCGCTCATCACCAAATATGGAGGACATGCGGATCAACTGTCACACAAACATTGGGGCATGGACCGTTTTCGTATTCAGGCACTGGAAAAGATCGTTCAGGCAGGGCCACCGCATTAAAACCTGTTTAAATGCAATGAACTAGGCGATCATTACGAGAAACAACATCAGGAGTTTCTCATGACCGCCAGCATAGTAGAGC
>JAESPE010000113.1 GCA_016756835.1 gamma proteobacterium endosymbiont of Lamellibrachia anaximandri
GCTTGCGAGGTTGTCGCGTAGTGCCAGTGACCGGGACGGCCGGGGCACAAACAGGCTGTCGAAGGCCGAGTCGATTTTGGGGACTGGGATGTCCCAAAATCTTTCACGAGGTCGAAGACTCACTTGTTGGACATTCAGCATCAGATGATCCCCCCTCCCCTCTCCCTCTATGTGCACATCCCCTGGTGTGTGCGAAAGTGCCCTTACTGCGATTTCAACTCCCATGCGGCGGATGAAAGCCTGGATGAAGCAGCCTATGTGGAGGCACTGCTGGCGGATCTGAGCGTCGACACAGCCAATTTTAAAGATCGCCCGCTGCAGAGCATCTTCATCGGTGGAGGTACGCCCAGTCTCTTCTCTCCAGCGGCGATTGGGCGGTTGTTGGTCGGGGTGCGGGAGCGAATCGATTGCCCTGAAGGCATGGAGGTCACCCTGGAGGCCAACCCCGGAACCCTGGAGGCTGAATATTACACCGGCTTTCGTGCGGCCGGGGTTAACCGTCTCTCCATCGGTGTACAGAGTTTTGACGCTGAAAGTCTGCTGGCCCTGGAGCGGATACATGGCCCGGACGAAGCGACCAAGGCGCTTGAGTCCGCAAAGGCGGCCGGGTTCAGGCGCATTAATCTGGATCTGATGTTCGGCCTGCCGGGGCAGTCACCTGAGGCAGCCTGGCGGGACGTGGAGTTTGCGCTACAGCTCGATCCCGGTCACATCTCCTACTATCAATTGACTCTTGAGCCCAACACCCGTTTCCATCATGCGCCCCCGCAACTGCCGGATGACGATCTGATATGGGAGATACAGCAGCAGGGACAGGCCCAGCTGGCGGCAGGGGGGTATGATCAGTATGAGATCTCCGCCTATGCCCGGCAGGGAGACGCGTGTCGACACAACCTCAACTACTGGTGTTTCGGTGACTACCTGGGAATAGGTGCCGGCGCCCATGCCAAGGTGACAGATAAGGCTGATGGGATCAGACGCTTCTGGAAGATGCGGAGTCCCGGCGATTATCTGCAGGGACGTGCCGGAGGCCTGTTTACTCAGGGAGAGAAAACGTTGGCGCCGGAAGAGCGGCTGCTGGAGTTTATGATGAATGGGATGCGCCTGTATGAAGGTATTGAGATCGCGCTGTTTGAAGCCCGTACAGGCTTGGATTTGTCGGTCATGAACCACGCGCTCGAAAAGGCAGAATCACGGGGTCTGCTGGAGAGAGGTGAAGGACGCATCAGGCCAACTGAGCTGGGTCAGCGCTACCTCAACGATCTGTTGCAGCTTTTTACCTGAAGGCAAAAGATGTGGAGGGCAGGATGGAAAGCGACTATGTGCCGATAGCTTGTTTGCTGCATGAGCAGTTTGAATATGCGGTGCTCAAAAGAGCCTGGCTTGAGTTGGTTTGGCGGGATGAAATGGGGTTGGAGGTGCACGGCAAGGTGCTTCCAACCGACGTCTATACTCAAGCAGGGGCCGAGTATCTACAGGGGGTTACTGAGTCGGATGAGAGGGTGAAGGTTCGCCTGGATCTGATCGGAGAAGCTCGCTGGAGTGACAGTGGGGAGGCCTTAGAGGGCTGGGACAGGCAGGCGTGCCGGAAACCTGACGGCCAAGAATAACGAGCAGTAACACCATGATATTTAAAAGGTTATCTTTTTGTAACCGGCGCTATCATTAAATCTGGGAAGCAGGTTCTGCGACAATGCAGTGTAGCCGTGGTAGTTTTTTACCATCTCAGGCGTTTAGGTGCGACTCGGATGAATAAGAATAATTTTGACACTATGGACTTTGATTCCATGCTTGCCGTGGCCAAGGAGCGTCCGGAGGATTTCGAACGCCTGCGCTTGGCGGCGATTGATGAATTCATCGAAAGTGCCCCGGAGGAGCGTCGGCAGCGACTGCGTTGTCTGCAGTGGCGTATTGAGCAGGAGCGCCGCAACCGTTCCCCGTTGAGTGCCTGCCTGCATATATCCCGGATGATGTGGGAGCAGCTTCATGGGGAGTTTGGTTTGCTCGCAAGAATCAGTGGATTGAAGGACAAACCCTGGACAGAGACGACGGAGGAGCCTTGCTCAGCCAAAGTGATCGATTTCAGGGCATCCGGCGGGCACTGAATCCCCTCCTCCGCATCGCAAGTCCGGCGCGGCAATAGAATGCTTGCCTATGGCGCCGGTTTCTTATATGATTGCGCGCCTTCTCCGCCCAGTATGGCGGTAATTAATAGTTTCTAGATAGCGGGTCTGACATGAAAGCGGATATCCATCCTAAGTACAATGAGGTCAAGGTCGTTTGCAGTTGCGGTAGCGAGTTCGTTACCCGTTCCACCTTGGGTAAGGACGAGCTGCACGTCGAAGTCTGTTCTGCCTGCCATCCCTTCTACACCGGCAAGCAGAAGATCCTCGATACTGCCGGTCGTGTCGATAAATTTCGTAAGAAATACAACCGTTAATCTCGCCGCCCTGCCCGCTTCGCGGTCTGTGACCGCGCAGCGTGTGGATCAAACAAGGCAGATGACAGTAAAAAGGCCCCGCAGTGCGGGGCCTTTTTTGTTGTTGCTCTTTCTGGCGCTGCTGTTCAGCAGCGCTGTCGATGCTTCCTGCCCTTCCCTGCGCAGTGGCGAGTTATTCGAAGTGGCAGAGGTTTTCGATGGAGATACTCTGCTGTTGTCCGATGGTCGCAGGATTCGCCTGATCGGCATCAATACCCCGGAGACAGGTTGGGAGGAAAAACCCGACGAACCTCATGCCAAGGCTGCAAAGAGACGGCTTGAGCGGCTGGTCTCCGATTCCGGTAAGCGGATTCGTCTGGAGAAGGGGCATCAACAAAAGGATCGCTACCGACGGATTCTGGCCCACGTATATAGCCAGAATGGAAAAAATCTTATTGAGGCACTGTTGCAGGATGGTGCGGGTTTCCAGATCGTCTTTCCCCCAAATCTAGACCACCTGCAATGTTATGGTGCGGCAGAAAGCCGGGCACGTGCTGCGGGACGGGGTGTTTGGGCAGATGTGCCAGTCATCGAAGCGGCCAGATTGGCGCGGTCTGTTGAAGGATTTCGATTGCTTCACGGCCGGGTTGAAGAGTCGCAAAACAGCCGTCGCTCCATCTGGCTGAAACTTGCCGGAGTGAAGATACGCATCGATCGTTCGGATCTCGATTACTTCAACGATTGGCAGCCGAAAGGCCTGCTGGGCCAACTGATCGAAGTCCGGGGTTGGATTCGGCGATATAAAGGACATCAGCGCATCCGTGTCCGGCATCCGTCAGCTATCAAAGTAGCCTGGTAGGCCCGATCAAGCGTAGCGGATCGGGCGCGGGCTTGCCGGTTCCGCTACGCTTGAACCGGCCTACACGCTTCGTTTGAGAGAAGCGGCGGGGATGGCTGTATCGCAACCATCCTGGGTGGAGCAGTTACCCTGCTTACAGGCCCCACAACCCACCTTGTAACCCTTGTATTCGGGATCCTGCCGTGACAGCCAGCCCTGAAACAGCACCCAGCCGCCGCACAGAAGCATCAATCCCAGGAGTGAAAGTATATGGATGAGCATCGGTAATCCTCCTCAGGTTGAGCTGAACAGCCCGGCAAACCCCATGAATGCCATGGAGAGAATGCCGGCGATGATCAGGTTCATGGCAGTGCCGCGAACCAGCACGGGCATGTCGATGATTTCGGTCTCCTCCCGCAGTCCGGCCATCAGGACCATCGCCAGGGTGAAGCCGGCACCGGCGCCGAGGGCGAAGACCATGCCTTCGGCGAAACCGTAACCCCGGTTGGTGGCGAAGATTGCGAGTCCCAGAATGGCGCAGTTGGTGGTGATCAACGGCAGGAAGATGCCCAGTGCCTTGAACAGGGAGGGGCTGAGCTTCTTGATCGCCATCTCGATAAACTGCACCGTGGAGGCGATGACCACGATGAAACTGATCAGTCGCAGGTAGGGGGCGTGAATCAGTACATAGGCGTTGAGGAACCAGGAACAGAGCGCGGTGATGAGCAGCACGAAGGTGGTGGCCAGACCCAGCCGGAATGAGGTTTCGAGTCTTCCTGAGACACCGAGAAAGGGGCAGAGCCCGAGAAAATAGGCCAGCACGAAGTTGTTGACCAACATGGCGCTGATGAAGATCCAGATCAGATTATCCATGTGTGCTTACCCCTTGGCCTGTTCGGCGGCAACAACCTGTTCCAGAAACCGGGCCTTGCGCTCGGTGACCCAGTTGAAGAAGAGCAGGATCAGGCCGAGGGTGATGAAGCCGCCCGGCGGCAGGATCATGATGACCCAGGGTTCGAATCCCGCGCCAAACAGATCGATGCCGAAGAGACTGCCGTTGCCCAGGATCTCGCGCACGCTGCCAAGTGCAAAGAGAGCGATAAGAAAACCGGCGGACATGCCGATGGCATCCATCACTGCAAAACCTACCGTGTGTTTGGCGGCAAACGCCTCCTGACGGCCGAGGATCATACAGTTGGCCACTATCAGGGGGATAAAAGCTCCCAGCTCCTTGTGGATGGCGGGAAACAGAGCCAGCAGGGTGTAGTCGATCACCGTCACGAAGGTGGCGATGATGACGATATAGAGGGAGATGCGCACCTGCTTCGGAATCAGGTTCTTGAAGGCCGAGACCAGCGCGCTGGAGCCCACCAGCACGAACAGGGTGGCGAGTCCCATCGCCAGCGCATTGATGGCGGAGTTGGTCACCGCCAGCATCGGACACATGCCGAGCACCTGCACGAAGACGGGGTTGTCCCGCCAGAGGCCTTTCATCATCTCCTGTACTGCGGAGGGGTCTTTGATGTTGATTGCCATAATTGATGTCTCAATAATTACCAGGGACAAAGGGGGAAGATGTGTTCCCCTTAGCCTTCGTCCTTTGTCTTTTTGCCTTCCAGTTTCGGTTCATTGCCCGGGGCCGGCAGCCGGTCTTCCCAGCGTACGCGGGCCTCGTTGATGATCCTTACCACCGCCTTGGCGGAGATGGTGGCGCCGGTGATGGAGTCGATCTCAAAGGGAGTGGATTTGGTGCCCTTCTTCACGGCCTTTATCTCGGGGTCGACAGCAAGATCGTCAAAGTTGGCGACAAATGCCGCATCTTTGAAGATTTTGTCCCCCAGTCCTGGAGTTTCCCGGCTCTCCAGGATCTCCATGCCTACGATCTTGCGTTGCTCCGGCAGGTAGCCATAGAGCACGCGGATGGTGTCCTGAAATCCTGGGCCGGCACCCTCCACGGCATAACCGACGAACTGGCCCTGACTGCCATAACCGCCATAGATCGTATTCTCATCGGCCCCTTTTTCGGTGCGCACCCGCAGTTTGCCGTTGTCGAACTGCAGTTTCTGCATGGTGGTGACGTTCGGCAACACCTTGAAAACCGCCTCTCTCAACTCACGGGCCTTATTGGCAGTGATGGTGGGCAGGGTCGCCTCGAAGATGCTGATGATGATGATACCGGAGATCAGGCCGGCAAAGGCCAGCGAGAGGGCCAGTTTGGTGGAGCTGGGCTCCTGCTGCTCCAGGGATTGCTGTTCGATGGTCATGCCTTTTTCACTCCCCGTCCAAACACCCGGGGTTGGGTATAGCGATCGATGAGGGGTGTTGCGGCATTCATCAGCAGAATGGCGTACATCATGCCCTCCGGCATGCCACCGAAGACGCGGATCAGCACCACCAGAAAACCGATGCCTGCACCGAAGATCCAACTGCCCCTGGGGGTGAGCGGTGAGGTGACCGGGTCGGTCGCCATGTAGATCGCCCCAAGCATCATACCGCCGGAAAAGAGGGTGAAGAGTGGGCTGGGAAAGCGTTCGGCATCCACCGCAAACAGGATGGCGGAGAAGATCCCGGCGGTGAGAAAGATGCTGGCGGGGATACGCCAGTCGAGGTCGCGGCGGAACCAGAGCCAGAGTCCGCCGAGCAGCAACAGCAGGCTGCTGGTTTCACCCAGAGAGCCGGCGGTGTTGCCGATAAAGAGGCTGGAAATAGCAGTGCCCTCGTACTCGAACTTCATCAAACCAAGGGGGCTGGCACCACTCATGGTGTCCCATGTCGCCTGCATGAAAGGGGTGGCCAGGGTGCTGGAGTAGAGGTCGAAAAAGTGTTCCGGACCCTGCGCCGCATACCAGGTGGTCATGGCGATGGGAAAGGTGCCCAGCAGAAAGGCGCGTCCCACCAGCGCAGGATTGAAGAGGTTGTTACCCAGTCCGCCCCAGATTACCTTGCCGAGGCCGATGGACACCACGCCGCCGAGAAAGGCCATCCAGATTGGCAATGCAGGCGGCAGGGTCAACCCCAGCAGCAGGCCGGTGAGCGCAGCACTGCCATCGCCTAGCGCCGTGGTCCGGGTTTGCGCCGGAGTAAACGCCCACTCTGTGGCAACGGCGCCGATGATTGAGGCGAGCAATACCAGCAGGGCGCTGAGGCCGAAAAACCAGAGACCGGCCAGAGTGGCGGGCAGCAGTGCGTACCAGACATCGCGCATCGCCTTGGGGGTGGTCATGCCCTGCACCAGTAGTGGCGCAGGCTGAACCAGGAGACTTGGATCTTTCTTCTTCATTGATTGTTAAAAGGCGAAAGGTTAAAGGCGAAAGGCAAAAGGGGGCCGCGCCACCGGATAAGCCAAACGTTGTCGTTTTTATAATTCATAAAATAATACTTGCACATAATAAACACCGACACATACTCGAAAGCCTTTAGCCGTAGGCCGGTTCAAGCGTAGCGGAACCGGCAATCTGATTCGTTCTGACGAAGCCTGGATGCCCGATCCGCTGCGCTTGATCGGGCCTACATGTTTTTAGCCGTTTGCCCTCTTATGCTGCTGCCGTAAGTTATTCTTTGCCGTGCGGATATGCTGAACGATCGGTATCCCTGAGGGACAGGAGTAGGTACAGGCACCGCACTCCACGCAGTCAGAGACATTCAGGGCGTTCATCTCATCGAACAAACGGGCCTTGGCGAGGCGGGCGAAACGCGACGGATTGAGAAAATAGGGGCAGGCCTCCAGACAACGTCCGCAGTGGATGCAGGGGTATTCTCGGGGGCGTCCGGTTTCGGCTGCGGTGAAGGCGAGGATGCCGGAGGTACCCTTCAGCACCGGCACATCCAGGCTGGCGATGGGTGCGCCCATCATCGGTCCGCCGGAGATCACCTCACGGGTGTTTTCGCTCAGGCCGCCGCAGAATTTCAGCACCTCCCGGATGGGAGTGCCCAGTGGAACCGTCAGGTTCGCGGGGTAGTGGATGCCGGGGCCGGAGACGGTGACGATCCGCTCCATCAGCGGGCGGCCCAAATCGAACCATTCTGCGACAGCTACCGCAGTGCCGACATTGTTGACCACGATACCGCAATCCCGGGGCAGCTGCCCGGCAGGGATCTCGATGCCGTAGGTCGCCTTGATCAGCATCTTCTCGGCACCCTGGGGGTATTTCATCGGCAACCCGACCACTTCGATGGGCTCCTTGCCGATGGTCCGGGAGAGAATCTCGATGGCATCGGGTTTGTTGTCCTCCACCCCGATAGTGGCCTTTTCCGCTCCGAGTTTGCGGCGGATGATCTCTGCTCCCCGCACCACCGATTCGGGGCGCTCCACCATCAGCCGGTGGTCGGTGGTCAGGTAGGGTTCGCACTCGGCACCGTTGATCAGCAGATTGCTGATCTTCTGTCCTTCCGGGATGGCGTACTTTACATGGGCCGGGAAAGCGGCACCGCCCATGCCCACGATACCTGCCTTCTGCACCTCGGCGATGAAGCCATCCATGGAGAGGGACTCCCAGTCGATGGGCGGGCGGGGTTGAAACTGCTGGGTGGCGTAGGGGTCGGCCTCGATCTCTATGGCTGGCTTGAAGGAGCCGTCCGTATAGCGATGGGGCTCGATGCCCACCACTCTACCGGTAACGGGGCTGTGCAGGGCGGTGGACATGAAGGCGCCGGGTTCGGCGATCATTTGACCCCGGGTGACCGTATCACCCTTCTCCACCACCGGCTTGGCAGGTACGCCGATATGCTGTCCCAGGGGCATCACATAGCGGGAAACGAAGGGTACGCGCTGTACCGGCAGGTCAACCGTCTGTTCCTTGAGGGGATCAGGGTGGACGCCGTGCCGGAAGGTCGGGCGAAGATTCAGCAGTGAGTTGAGCAGAGACATTCTTCAGAAACAGGGAAAAAATAGCCATCAAAGTCGCATAGTCTATCAAAAAACGGCCACTGCCTGCCCCTACAAAATTACGGCGAAATATGTTTCCAGGAATCTGCTGTGCTATCTCTTGAGGGAGGCTACACTAATCCCGTTTTTCAATCAGGGTAGCAGACGTTTCAACGCCTCTGCCCATTACGATCAATTGCAGCGGCAGAGGCCGTTTGGAGAGGAGATGACCAAGCATATAGGGATACTGACCGCAGGTGGTGACAGCCCCGGCCTCAATGCGGCGATCCGTGGCGTCGGCAAGGCGGCAGCGGTCGAAAAAAAGGAGCGCAAGAGCGCCAAAAATGCGTTGCAGGCGCTACAGGCGGCCAACGCCAACCATACGGTTACGCTTTCCCAGCAGCTGGAGGAGCTTACAGGATTGGAGTCCAGAGTCACCATACTTGGCCATCTCCAGCGGGGCGGAACACCATCGGCCGCCGACCGTCTGCTTGCCACCCGGCTGGGTACCGCCTGTGCCGATCTGATTGAGCAGGGGCAGTTCGGGGTTATGGTGGCCGCCCGTGGCGAGCTGGCGGTTCCCGTTCCGTTACAGGAGGTGGCGGGTAATAAGAAGTTAGTGCCGATGGACCACCCTTGGGTGGAGAGCGCCCGCCGCGTCGGCACCAGTTTTGGGGATTGATTCCCCCCGTGCCCGGGGTTTCAAGCGGTGAGTGTGGTATCGAGGCAGTGACTGGTATTGCACTTTTGCAGTTGGTGATTGACGACACCTGTCTCCTGCAGCCGGGAATCGAGCTGCTTGAGGAGTGCCGGAGTTAGCAACTCAGGATGAACCGTGGTGCGGATCTCATAAGCCACGCCACTGGCAATCAGCAGTTGCAGGCTTTTCCAGGCCTTTTTCCCGCTGCCACTGACGCCGGTCAGGGTATCGTAATCTTCCGGCAACGCCTTGATGTCCAGCCCCACCCAATCGAGTAGGGGCAGTAGTTCGGCCAGCCTTTCCGGGTAGGCCCCGGCGCTGTGCAGACCGATTTTGAACCCCATCGCCCTGACCTGCTGGATTGCTGCTTTGAGGTTGCGCTGCAAAGTGGGTTCGCCACCGCTGAAAACCACGGCATCCAGCAGTCCCTGACGTTGTTTGAGGAAGTCGATGACGCTTGCCCATTCGATCAGGTCGTCTCCTGAACGCGGTAACAGATGGCTATTGTGGCAGTAGCGGCAGGACCAGGGGCAGCCCTGGCAGAAGATAACTGCTGCCAGTTCGCCGGGGTAGTCGATGGTGGTCATTGGCGTGAGACCACCAATCTGTAGCGTTGTTTGCTGCATGATTAATAAAGGTTAAAGGTGGCCGTGCCACTGGATAAGCCGAGCGCTGTCGTGATTTAAGCTGAAGTCTGATGGAACAAGCCTGGCTTGACTCAAGAATCCGGCAAATCTTCGATTTGCCAGCCTTTCAACTTTGTAACCGCACGACTTTCCCGGAAGCAGCGCCGGTCGCTATGTTCCGACTGCTTGCCCGGATTGAAGGCCGAGACGGGACGGTGGTAACCCATTACCCGGGTCCAGACTTCGCAGCGGGTACGCTCTTCCTCTTTCAGTTCAATGGCAGTTTGCATGGTTGTGTAACTCCTGTTGTTTATTGGCGATCAGCTCTTCGTCGCAGTTTGGGCAGAACTCGTGTTCGCCGCTGAGATAGCCGTGTTTCGGGCAGATCGAAAAGGTTGGGGTGATGGTGATATAAGGCAGACGGAACCGCTCAAGTGACCGTTTCACCAGCCGCCTGCAGGCCTCTGTTGAGCTGATGCGTTCGTTCATATAGAGGTGCAGCACCGTGCCGCCCGTGTACTTTTGTTGTAGCGGCTCCTGGCGTGTCAGCGCCTCGAAGGGGTCGTCGGTGAAACCCACCGGCAGCTGTGAGGAGTTGGTGTAGTAAGGTTTTTCCGGCGTGCCTGCCTGGAGTATCCCGGGCCAACGCTTGCGGTCCTCCTTGGCGAAGCGGTAGGTAGTGCCCTCTGCAGGCGTCGCCTCCAGGTTGTACATGTTGCCGGTCTGTTCCTGGAACTCGACCATGCGCTCACGGATATGGTCGAGAAAGCGGATCGCCAGGGCGCTACCGGCTTCACCGGTGATGTCCTGCTCATCCGCAGTGAAGTTGCGGACCATCTCATTGATGCCGTTAACGCCGATGGTGGAGAAGTGATTCCGCAGGGTGCCGAGATAGCGTTTGGTATAGGGGAAGAGTCCCGCATCCATGTGGCGCTGTATCACCTTGCGTTTGATTTCCAGACTGGTGCGGGCGAGGCGCAGCAGTTCATCGAGCCGCTGCATCAATGCGCTTTCATCCCCTTGGTAGAGGTACCCGAGGCGGGCGCAGTTGATGGTCACCACCCCCAGTGAGCCGGTCTGTTCTGCCGAGCCGAACAGACCGTTGCCACGTTTCAGCAGCTCCCGCAGGTCGAGTTGTAGACGGCAGCACATGGAGCGGACCATATTCGGCTTGAGTTCGGAGTTGAGGAAATTCTGGAAGTAGGGCAGACCATACTTGGCGGTCATGGCGAATAACAACTCAGCATTTTCGCTCTCCCAGGGGAAGTCGGGGGTGATGTTGTAAGTGGGGATGGGAAAGGTGAAGACCCGGCCCTTGGCATCGCCCTTGGTCATCACCTCGATATACAAGTGAGTCTTCGACCTCGTGAAAGATTTTGGGACATCCCAGTCCCCAAAATCGACTCGGCCTTCGACAGCCTGTTTGTGCCCCGGCCGTCCCGGTCACTGGCACTACGCGACAACCTCGCAA
>JAESPE010000114.1 GCA_016756835.1 gamma proteobacterium endosymbiont of Lamellibrachia anaximandri
TTGTCGCGTAGTGCCAGTGACCGGGACGGCCGGGGCACAAACAGGCTGTCGAAGGCCGAGTCGATTTTGGGGACTGGGATGTCCCAAAATCTTTCACGAGGTCGAAGACTCACTTGCAGGGCGAATTGTGCTTGAGGCAGTGTTCGCTCGAAAGGTCGTGGAAAAAATCGAGGTGAAAATAGTAGGTGGAGTGGTATAGCGAGAGGCACACCCCCGCCATCTTTTGACGTGGAGGCGTAGCCCGGTCTTCAGTGCTACTGTTTGGATTGCATGCTTGAGAATTTCCCGGCCAGCGCCACTTTTTTGGGTCATATTGTCCAAAATGCTGCCACGTTCATTAATATTGTGCATTCATAATTAGTGATCGGTATCAGTATCAGGGCAATGCAGTGCTCTCGGCTGTAAGTCTGCCAACGGAAGTTTTCCACCTTGGTTTGCAGTTTGGGAGTGCTCCTGTGTATTCCAGCCGGGCATCACGGAGTGGTAATGCGGGTGGTAAGCTTCATAACCTATTGAATTATAAGCAAGTGAGACGGACTGCAAAGCCGTGAGCCTCGGTTCGATTCCGGGCTCAGCCTCCATTTTATTACTCTATTAATCAATAGAATATAGTCAGAATATAGTCATTATCTCTATATCACTTTAAGCGAAAAGTGGTGTTTTTTGCCCAAGAAAACCACTCCTGCCACTCGAAAAATCCGAAAGAAGACACTCGCGTAACGGCCATAGAAGCCGTGGACGGCAGTTTGATTCTGGTTGCAGACACCCTACCTCTTCCTAATATCATCACATTTATTGCTGGTGGCGGATTTACTGAAATCATATAAAGAATGTGACAACAGCATGTGAATATATTTGCCAGCCTGCTGTACCAAGCAAGAGCAGAGCTTAAAGGTGATAAATCGATTTGTTGAGTGCTCGATATTGGAGTTGTAAGCTCTGTTATCAAATAGATTGATAATCTAATGGGATGCCTGGAATGCTGGAAAAAATCACTACGGTGCTGGAACAGTTTGACGCACGAGGCTCTTTTTCCGCTAAGGAAAGGACTGATGCAGAAGATTTGCACATTGAGATCAATTCAATCGGTCGCTTGAAATTTCCTCTCAAACCCGGCGTTGTTAAGAAGATGATCAAGGTGGCTAAACCGGCAACATTCGGTTGGCGGGACAAGACTTGTCTGGACAGTGAGGTGCGCAATGTCTGGAAAATCCCTAAAAGCCGTGTCAGGATCGATAAACGCCGCTGGAACAAGACGCTCAATCCCGCCGTGGGCAAACTCAAAGGCGAGTTGGGGCTGCCAGAGCAGAGCAGGTTGCGGGCAGATCTACATGATGTGCTGATCTATGCGCCGGGGCAGTTCTTTCAGTCTCATCAGGATTCAGAAAAGTGTGACGGTATGGTTGCCACGCTGGTGGTGGTGCTGCCTTCTCCTCATAAAGGAGGGGGCTTGATCATCGATCACCAAGGGGAGAAGAGGCGTTATCAGAGCAGCCGGGCAGCGGCTGACAAGCTGACCTTTTTTGCCTTCTATGCTGATTGTCATCATGAGGTTCGCCCGGTAACAGAGGGTTATCGTGTAGCACTGATCTATAATCTGATTCTCAAAGAGGGCGCCGAAAGAGTCACACCACCTTCAGTTGCTCAACCCCAACAACTGCTGACTGAGGTATTGGGCAGTTATTTCACTGTTTCTCCCACAGAAGATGACTCTCGTGAGAGTGCAAGAAAAATTGTCTATCTGTTGGATCACCAGTACACACCGAAAGGGCTCTCTTGGAAGTCGCTCAAAAATATCGATCAGCTGCGGGCATCGGCCCTATCGGAAGCGGCCGCTACATTGGATTTAGAGATATACCTGGCATTGGCGGACATCCAGGAGATATGGGACTGCGAGATAGATGAGCCTTGGGGGTATGGTTCAAGGAGATATTGGGATTACGATGACGACGATGATCTGGAGGGGGATAGTGATGATGAAGCGAATGCCGAGCTGCTTGAGTTGATCGATGATTCCACCATCATAAAACACTGGCGTGATGCAGCGGGAAAGGCTGTCGGTCTACCCGAATGGTATGTCTACGGCAGGGAGATTTGCTGGACCAAGGCAACTGATGAGTTCAATCCTTTTGAGTCGGAGTATGAGGGATGGATGGGGAATTGGGGCAATACCATGGAGCGCTGGTATCACCGTGCCGCAATTATTCTCTGGCGCCGGGAGGATCACTATGTCGCATTGCTTGAGATTGCACCGGAGATAATGATTCGGGAGCTTCTCAAGTTGGCGGAGAAAAAGAAGACACATCAGCAGGCTCAAAAGAGTATCCGCCGTCTTCTCCCCAGTTGGTCCGGCTCGAATAATTCAAGAATAGAGTCATCCTTGTTTTCCCCCATCTTAAGGCTCGCATTGAAGCTTGATGACCCCGATCTCGCCCATGGGCTTCTACAACCCCTGAGTATTGATGCGCTACATCCAAAAAACGTTCAGGCCATGATCCGCTTACAGGCAGCCTATGGCGCCCCATGGTTGATTGATGTTATTAAGGGTTGGTTGGAAGCGCCAGTCTATGAGGCATGGGGAAGCCTAATCGACAAGCTGTCACCGATTATTAAACGTTGGGTGGCCCATGCTCCTGACGAGCACGGTGAGTTGCCCCATTGGCTGCTGATCCACCAACTTAGTGTATTGAAACAGAAACACCTTCGTCAGGCTCAGGCCGATGCTCCCGTGAGCCGCTTAAAAAATGCACCCGCCAGGATAGCCGAGGTTACCGACCTGCTATCTGCCTCTCTCTTAAGCTTCGATAACGCAATTTTTCATAAAACGATTGATCATTTGATTGCTAATGTAAGCAGCTATCTTATATTTGATTTGGTAGAGGTTGCTCGCTTTGTAAAGCAACAGCGTCATCAAGCTGGTGTGAGTGGAAGAGAGTGTGCCCGGTTTTTGGAGTTTGTCAGGGGTGAATTGACCAAGGTACTCGATAGTCCGCCACGGAAGACGGGTGATTGGTCGATCCTGGGGACGGGGCGATGTGACTGTGCTGACTGCAAAGTGCTCGTGGCATTTTTGCAATCCAGTTGCCTGGAACGCAAAGTTTGGCCGCTGGCCAAAAGGCGGCGACAACATATCCATCAAATGATTGATGCAATAGGTATCCCTGTGATTCATAGGACGGAACGAACTGGATCACCACACAAGTTACATCTAACAAAAACGAAACAGCTTTTCCTGCAAGATCAGGCGCAACGGGTTCGATTAAGTGAAGCGTTGGATGATTTAGTCGAGTAGAAATTCCGCAAGTGGCGTCATATGCACTTCAAAATCATCCGCATCCATTTCAGGGTTTTCTTTTGAGTATGCCTTATGCCACACCCTTTCGAGAATTCTGACATTGAAGCCGCCGCCCGCAGGGCTCTGATCGCTGCGGACCCTGCCTACTACTCATGGGTGCATGCGCGACAAGAGCGTTTTCGCGCCACAATGGATGATGATGCGAGATATCGCATTCAGCGCTCCCTTCTGGCAAGCCTGTGCGGGATCGGGTGCAATTCTGCAAAGGAGGTCAATAACGCCTGGGAGGCTGTTTCCAACGCTGATCTTTACCCGCTCAACTGGGCCAAGCTGCTGACAAGTGGCATTGGAGAAGACTACCTCTACCTGAATGAGTCCATGGAAGAGGACACCAGTATCCTGGATGTCTCCACGCTCTACGAATACGACTTTGCTGACTATCTGTACGAGGAGCACGCCAGATTCCGGGATTTTCCGGAGTACGAGGGCTCAGGCTATTATGGTATTTCGCATAGCTGGTGGATCCGTCTATTGATCGAGGGCCAGCTCTATTACGGCACGGTAACCTCTCTGACAACTCATCTAATGGAAGAGATCGATGATGCTGGCAGTGACTATATCGACAAACTGATTCCCAGTAAATTGGTCGAAGGGGAAAATAACGGCAAACGGCAAGGTGGTGGTTTTTTATGGGATATGCGTACCGATGCCAATGGTCTCGAAGGTCAGCTCGAAGAACTGAAGCGTCGTTGGTGGGCTTACCAGAACGAGCGGCGCGACGTTCTGGGTGAGTCGCTTTCATCCTGGGCGCCGGCCGTCTATACAAGAGATGAGAATTGGGACGACGATCCCAGTAGGACTTTTATATTTACCAATAGTGAGTCCCTTAAGCGTGTCCGCTGGAGATGTTTTTTGTCCGATTGTGCCACGCTCCTGACACCGCTTTCCGATATCGATGGCCTACTCAAGCGTGAAGTAGAGCTAGCCATCACGTTTCTGGATAAAGTACACAAAGACATCATAGAAAACTTTAGTCCTAAGGTAATAAGGTTTAGAAAAAAGAATAAAATCATCATGGCACCTGGGTTTCTCGATGATCTTGAGCGAATCTCAAGTGAAACAAGCGATGACAGCGAACCTTGAACAAATCACAATCCCCAGATGGCGCGCATGCTGGTCGGATTACGTTCGGGGAAAGCCACCGGTCGAAGACCACAACGCAAGTGTGACAAACAGGTCCTTGCGGAGTTGGAACAGATCGGTGTAGGGGAATAGTGTCGCGAAAGTCAGCAGCGATTTTTTTGCGTGTTGGTAACTTGCCACCGGAGTGATGCAAGGTTTTGGTATAGATATATATGCTTTACGTATCACGTAAATACATGTTAGATTCACAACATGATTCGAAGCTTCGGTGACCGAAAAACTGAGCAATTTTTCAAGGGCCGCCGGGTACGCGAGTTTCAAGGGTTCGCCGGACAAGCCACGCGGCGGCTTACCATTTTAGACAGTGCTGATGCGTTACAGGATTTGTCAGCATTGCGAAGCAATCGACTGGAGGTGCTGGCCGGTGATCGGGCAGGGCAGCACAGCATTCGGATCAACAAACAATGGCGGATTTGCTTTCGCTGGAAAGACGACGGACCACACGATGTAGAGATTGTGGATTATCATTGATGAGGTGTCAGTTATGAGTGTCAGGAACGGAATGCGTCCAGTGCACCCTGGCGAAGTGCTGCGCGACGAAATAGATGCGCTCGATATGTCGGCGAAAGCACTGGCGCAACAATTGGATGTACCCCCCAACCGTATTACCGCCATTTTACATGGTCAGCGCGGAGTAACCGCTGATACGGCGCTACGACTGTCGCGTTATTTGGGTACCACACCCGAGTTTTGGTTGAACCTTCAGAAGACCTTCGAGCTGCGTATCGCAGAGATGGAGGCGGGCGAGTCCATTATAAAACACATTAAGCCACGGTCCGAAGCTGCCTGAAACCTAATGGTGTGCATGGTAGAATGTATGTCGGCCTGAAATCTATTGGGCATTCACTGTTTGGCGGATTCGGCGTAGTAACGCAGAAAAAACGAGCTTTGTTTTTATGGCGTGGGTTAGAAGAGTGGGTTCCCACTCAATATCTGTAACTGACTGATTTAAAGGCCAAATAATCTAACGTCAACAGCCTTCAAAGCCGTGGGCCTCGGTTCGATTCCGGGTTCAGCCTCCATTTTATTACTCTATTAATCAATAGAATATAGTCATTATCTCTATATCACTTTAAGTGAAAAGTGGCGTTTTTTGTCATAAAAACCACTCCTGCCACTCGAAAAATCCGAAAGAAGACACTCGTGTAACGGCCATAGAAGCCGTGGACGGCAGTTTTCTACACCGTTACCTTATCTCCATCATCGCGACATGCGTGTTACCGCGTGACTCATTTCCGTGAGAACAGGCAAGAAAAACCTCACGATCCAATTTTCAGAAGGGACAGGGCATATCAGATGCCGGGGGTGAGCTGAGGGAAATACCAGGGCTCGGCGTGTTCAGGGATGGCCCAACGGAGCGGTGACTTGGAACTGGTCTCACTCAGTAAGCCTTCTTCCCGCAGCTGCGATAGCAGGCGCCTGGCAGAGCGCTCTGGCATGGCGCAAAGCTCCAATGCGACCGCACGATCAAGTTTCCCCAGCATGAAGGCGTTATAGAGTATGAGTGCCGCAACGGGTTTGATGCTGCCGAGGTCCGGTATGCGCCCATCATTGCGTGCATGGACGTAACCCTGGATGCGTGTTCGCAACTGGTCGATCTGCAGAAGGCCGCTGATGTAGTCTATCTGGTCAATTGCGATATCAAGCATAAAGTCGCAGAATTCGACCAGATTTCGTTCACTAAGCAGGCCACGTCCGTCATGGTCCCCTTGGCGGGAAAAATCCGCACGCTCCAATAAGGTTTTATACCGGTCGGAGGCGCGTGCAAGTCCCCTGCTGAGGCACCAGACGCCGTAGCTTTCAATGTCTATTGTGCTCAATGTCGAGTCCGTAAGCAAACGTGCGACGCGGCCGTTACCATCGGCAAAGGGGTGTATCCACGCGAAGCGATGGTGTGCGCACAGCGTGGCAATGATCTTTTTCTCACCCTTGTAGCGGCCCGGGTGATAGATCTCGCAAAACTGCCTCATCAGTGGGAGTAGATCGCCGGCTCGTGGGGGGTGGTGCCTGCCTACCGTGACCTCTTTGGTGCGCCACTGACCGGGTACGACCTCGTCAACAATCTCACCCTTAGCGTTCTTTAGTAGTCGCAGGCTTTCTGGGACCTGTTGATAGAATTCCCTGTGGATTGTTTGAATAAACTCCGTAGAAAACACCTTATCCAGTGTCGGTGCCTGTTCGCGTATCCACTCCTGCACCTTGATATGGGCGAGGGATTCCATTTGGAGGTCGCGCTTGGCGGGGTCACTGGAGAAGTCTCCACGTTGGGCTGCACGGATCTCGTGAGGGCGTGTGCGATTGCCTTCAATGAGATTGGAGTAGTAGGAGTTGATGACGGCCATATGCCGGGTGATGGTGTTGCGTGTTTCCCCGGGGAGACCTCCTGCCAACTTGGCTGAGGCCGTTATCATGGTGACAGCCTTATCAGCGAGATCAGAGGCTTCCAGTGCCGCATTGCTGGGGATGAAGGGTGAAAAGTTGTGGCTGGTTGTTTGCATTGCAATATGGCCGGATATATGTCCACAATAAGTAGAATGTAACTAACTGAATAATAAGTATAGAATTAAAATAAATCAAGGAATTATGTGTGTATCTGGCCGGAATAATGGCCGGTTTATGGTATCAAGTTGCAGCTGCAAAAAATGATAATTGATGCCGGGTGATAGCTTTAGGCATGACTGAAGGCGAAAATTTGATGTGCCAACTATTGGTTATTAGCCCGGTATTTGATCGGCATCTTGCCAAGGCAAAAATAGTAGATGGAGTGGTATAGCTTGCACTATCTACGCCCTATATCATCTCTATAATTGCGTACAGGATTATTTTCAAGATCGTCTTGAGCTTGCTTACAGATCTTAAAATCCAGGGTTATTATAATTTGATTTTTGAAATAGGATTGTTACCTTCCGGGCATCTGCATTGCTTCCCGTTAACAACTGATAGCGATTCAGATGAGGGCGCCGGTAATGCGCACATTGGCAAGGCGTTTTCGCGACATACGGGCGAGGGCTTGTTTGCCTTAGCGGTAAGGAAAGCGGATGCCGATTTACCTCCAACATTTGTCTATTGGCGCAACTTTGCCGGAAAATATCTGACCACACGATGTCTGCTGACACCAAACGATCCTGGCCGGATTGATCCCCTGGAGCCGCTTTGTGCAGCGGATACGATGCCCTTGCTAAGGCAGGAGGCACCGGCCTCAACTTGACACAGGCATCCCATGTAATTCATTTTGATCGCTGGTGGAACCCGGCAGTGGAAAATCAGGCAACCGATCGTGCCTTCCGCATCGGCCAGACAAAGAATGTACTGGTGCACAAATTTGTCTGTCAGGGAACGGTAGAGGAGAAAATCGACGCTTTGATCAAAGAGAAGAGAGCACTCGCCAATGATCTGTTGGAAGAGGGAGGAGAAATGCTACTCACCGAGATGGATAACGAAGCGCTGCTCAACCTGGTGTCACTCGATATCGAAAAAAGCGAAGTTGGATAGGAGAAATGAGAATGGCTTACGCTCGTTATGTGCCAATTGCAAAACGGCGTGCCAAAGCAGAACAGGAGGTGCAGAAACTGCGCAAAAAGGGAAAGAAGATTGAGCCGGTGGTGGTGGAAGGCCATAAGACTGCCCGCACCTTCTGGGGAGAAGCCTGGTGCAAACACCTGGAACAATTCAGTGACTATGCGAACCGTTTGCCGCGCGGACGAACCTATGTGCGTAATGGTTCGGTTTTCCATCTTGCTATCTCAAAAGGAAAAATCGAGGCTATCGTTAGCGGTTCCAAACTCTACAATATCGACATAAGGATCACACCGCTTTCCGCAACAAAATGGAAAAATGTACGTAAACAGTGTGCCGGACAAATTGGCTCCATGCTGGAGTTATTACAGGGACGTCTCTCCAATCATGTTATGGAGATTGTGACTGATCGTAACAAAGGACTGTTTCCAAAACCGAGTGAAATCAAGCTCTCCTGTGGCTGTCCTGACTGGGCGGAGATGTGCAAACATGTTGCCGCAGTTCTTTACGGAATAGGCTCACGGCTGGATCATCAGCCTGAATTACTATTTCTGCTTAGAAATGTTGATCACCGCTGAATTAGAACTGCAGGCAGCGACATCAGGAAAAGGAAACCGACGACGTCTGGCCAGACAGGATCTTTCTGATGTTTTTGGAGTAGAGTTCGTAGAACCCTCTGAAGCAAAAAGTAAAAAAATATCAGTCGCTAAAAAGTGGCGAAAAAGAGAATCGCTGCAAAGACGAAGAAAAAGAACATTATCAAAACCGGGAAAAAAGCAACGGGGCAGAGCAGGAAGAAGACGGTAATCAAACCTGCAACGGTAGTAAGCAAGAAAAAAAATTTATCCCTACCGCATCCGCAGTCGCCCGGTTACGCAAACGATTCGGGATGAATCAATCCCAGTTTTCAAAGCTGCTTGGTGTAAGTCAGCCGACTGTAACCAGCTGGAAAAATACCGGAGGTAAGCTCAATCTTCGCCAACGGACCATGCAGGCACTCACCTAAGCGGCCAACCTTGCAACCGATCAGACAGCAAAAAAGTTAAAGCGTAAATGATGAGCTCAAGAAGATGACATGGGACAGTGCAAACCCGAAAGGGCGGTATAATTCGCTTCGCTCTGCTCAATGATAACTCACTGATTCAGATTACAATTTATACGGAGTGAATCAGTATTCTCCGTATAACTTGTTCCTGGCGAATTGCTACTCAAGCGGCAACAATCGAAAGGGAGTTGGATAAGTAGAGAGTAGGAATTTTATGCTTGGCTGCGTGGCATAGCGAGTGGCAAAGAGCATAACCTATTGAATTATAAAGAAGTACGACGGACTGCAAAGCCGTGGACGGCAGTTATCTGCTCCATTATCTTGTTTTTTTCTGCTGGAAATCCAGCGCCACGGAGCACAACGAGCGGCAGGAAATTGATGGAAAAATGCTTCGGTCGTGGAGGGAAACAGGAAATACCGGCTCACTGATACCCTAACTGATCACGACAGAAATTGATGTCATTTTGGGTGCCGAGCGTGTCCGGATGATCAGGTCCCAGGATGCGTGCTTGATCCTGTATTAGAGATTTCAGCTGTGAAAGTCCCTCGCTCATCTGACCGGATTGGGCAAGCCAGACGGCAATGTTACTGCGAGTCGTCAGGGTTGCGGGGTGATCTGTTCCCAGGACACGCAACTGGTCTTGTAGCAGTGCGTGGGCCAGTGAGAGCGCCTCGTCAATCTGACCTGATTCAGCAAGCAAGGAGACGATATTGCTGCGTGTGCCCAGGACATCGGGGTGATCCGGGCCGAAGATATGCTGTTCATCCTGCAGGAGTGCCTGGAACTGCGAAATGGCCTCGGTAGCCTGGCCGGATTCTGCAAGCCAGTAGGCGATGTTGCTACGTGTTAACAGAGTGTCAGGGCTATCCTCCCCCAGTAAACGTAGTTTAGTGTCCTGAATAAAATATTCATTTATAATCCCCTATGTTCCGGTATTATGGCAAGGAAAGGAAAAATGAATTCAGCAGTGACTATTTATCTCACCCCACAAGAACAGACAGCATTGCAAAAGAATGTTCGGAGTCGAAAAACATCCATACGGTTAATCGAACGTTCGAAAATTATCCTGCTTGCGGTAGATGGATTATCTAATATTGAGATTGCCGAGCAATTGAATATCAGTGCGCACAAGGTTGGACGCTGGCGAAACCGTTATGCTGAGTTTGGATTTCCTGGAATAGAAAAAGAGTTACCCCGTGGCGGCAATCAAGGTGGTAAAAAAACGGCTGACCAAACCAGGTTACGCTCAAAGATTATTCAGACAACAACACAAACGAAACCGCAGGGGGCTACACACTGGTCAACTCGCACCTTGGCTAAGGAGTTGGGAACAACGCATAGTTTTGTAAATCGTGTGTGGCAAGAGAGTGGATTAAAGCCTCACCTGACTAAGGGATTCAAAGTCAGCAATGATCCAAAGTTCGAGGAAAAACTGGTGGATGTCATTGGTCTCTACTTGTCGCTGCCGGAGAATGCGGCTGTTTTCTGTGTTGATGAGAAATCATCTATCCAGGCTCTGGATCGTACGCAGCCAGGTTTGCCGATGAAGAAAGGTCGTGCGGGTACAATGACGCATGATTATAAACGGCATGGCACCAGCACATTATTTGCTGCACTGGATGTTGCAAGTGGCGAAGTGATTGGAGAATGTAAATCAAAGCATCGTCACCAAGAGTTTTTGTCTTTCTTGAAAACCGTTGAGAAACAAACACCGAAAGAACTTGAGCTGCATTTGATTGTTGATAACTCAA
>JAESPE010000115.1 GCA_016756835.1 gamma proteobacterium endosymbiont of Lamellibrachia anaximandri
CTTCCATCTTCTCAGAACGGGGGCAGGATGCTCTACCCTCAAATCCCAGACAAATTTCCTCTATCGCAATGAATCCGCTATATTTCTACCCACAAATTTTCCTGAAGAGCCATAAAATTAGGATTTGCAGGGTGCGCCATGCGCACCAAAACAAGCTGGAATTACGGTATGTACGCTAATCATGGTGCGCACAGCGCACCCTACATCCTGACTGAATCCGCAATTGTTACATTGATAGCGCACTAGATAACAAGACGTTTGACGCATTCAAGATAGGCCTGCTCATCCGGCATCCGCTTGTTGACCTGAGCCTCCCAAAGCATATGCGCAAGACACTCCATCAATTGGTGTTCCGCCTCGTGGGCATCTCCAATACGTTGGGTCAGCCGCTGGTAGAGCCCGGCGATCCCATTCGGACGATCAGTGGAGAGTTGCTCCTGCAGACTAATGTGCATACCCATATGCAGAAACGGATTGCTCTCACCGTCTTCCGGCAGAAACTCCCGGCTCAATGCTGCTTCACGGTCGTCCAGCAGTTTATGGTATTCAGGATGTTCAGCCACTACGGCAGCGATCATCTGTTCGAGCGGCTCCAGGGGTTTACCCTGAACCCGCTTCTGCCAGGCATCCACAAAGACCTGCCGAATCTGATTTCTATCGCCGCCAAACACAGAATAGGGATTCCGGATCAGGGTCTTGTCGCCACACGGGCGAACTTGGCCAATATACCGGCCATCTTCTCTTTGACCTTGGGTCGATTACTGATCCCAAAACGGTTGAGCATATAACCCGGACGGGTATAGCTGAACCAGACATGGCCCTCGGCATCCTTCCAGACCAACACCTTGAGCGGCAGGTCGAGGCCGACCCGCTGATCGCTTTTCATCAGGGGAGTCCCCGCCTTCGGACTGCCGAAGATCAGGAGTTGGGTTGGACGCAATGTTTTGCCGATCTTAGCCGCCCCTTTGGCGTGATCGATACGTGCAAAAATATGCATGCCTGCTGTTTTGACCGTCTTCTCCAGACGATCCATTGTCTTCTGCACACCGAATTGGCTGCGCACGTTTACCAGGCCGTTACCGGCCTCGACATTAGCTACAAACAAAAAGAATAAGGCAAAAAGAGAGACCGCAATTCGATGCATTGGTAAAACTCCTAAAAAGATTTCAACCCCGTAGGTTTACGACGTCTTCTCCCTGAATTCACAAAGATCCTCAATCACACAGCTGCCGCAACGTGGTTTTCTGGCGACGCAAGTATAACGTCCATGCAGAATAAGCCAGTGGTGGGCATCCTGCAGGAAGGCTTTCGGCGTCCAGCGCAGCAGTTTTTTCTCCACCTCCAACGGCGTCTTTCCAGGCGCCAGCCGGGTCCGGTTCCCAACCCTGAAGATATGAGTATCCACCGCCATTGTGGGCTGTCCGAAAGCAGTATTCAACACCACATTTGCAGTCTTGCGGCCCACACCGGGCAGCGCCTCCAGTGCTTGTCGCTCATCCGGCACTTCACTGTCGTGAATATCGATCAGCATACGGCAGGTCTGGATGATATTTTTTGCTTTGGAATTGAACAGTCCGATGGTCTTGATATACACCTTCAAACCCACTTCACCAAGTTCAAAGATTGCTTCCGGCGTATTGGCAACCGGAAACAGGCGCGCTGTTGCCTTATTGACGCCCTTATCCGTCGCCTGAGCAGAGAGGATCACCGCCAGCAGCAGTTCAAAGGAGGTCCGATAGTTGAGTTCGGTAGTCGGGTTGGGATTAGCCGCCTGCAGGCGTTCGAAGATGAGCTGCCGCTTTTCCTTGTTCATGAAGGGATAATAAAGGTCCAAGGTTAAAGGCTAAAGGTTAAAGGACGAATTCACAGCCGTTTCATATTATGGTTTGATGCGTTTCTGGGTCATAGTAAGATTTTTGGAACCTGGAGCCTGGAACCTGAAAGGCGAAAAGAGCCAGGAATGACGAAGAATCTCGGTCTGTCTATTTGGTACGGCCACCTTTAGCCTTTCGCCTATCCCTTAATTAATCCGCATCAGAAAATCCAACACCCGATGTTCAATCTCATCCCGAACCACGTTGAACTCGTCCGGCGGCAATGTTTTGGGATCAGGAAGATCCCAGTCTTCACGGAATTGCGCCGGAATATGGGAACATCGATCACCGCATCCCATGGTGATAACAAAATCGAACTGCGCATCGGGCAGATCTCTAAACGATTTGGAATGGTGTATTGTCAGGTCGTAACCCTTCTCCTGCATCGCGGCAATCGCCTTGGGATTGACCTGACCACTGGGATTGGAACCGGCACTGAATGCCTCCAGATGGTTACTGCCGTGCAGCCGCGCAAAGGCCTCAGCCATCTGACTCCGATTGGAATTCTCCACGCATACAAATAGAACAGCTTTCATCACTCCCCCTGTGTTTATTATTTCCGATCTGACTGCAGCCAGGCTCACGGATATCACGAATAATTTGCTGGCTTGCCTATTGCGTATATTGACAAGCCTGTGGCTCGATTGTTCCTAATTACCTTAGATTCAGGTCATATCGCCTGACACGCTGCAGAAATTCATCCAGCGCATCCGCTGAATCCAGATCCACATCCTCAGCCACCGGCAACTCCGGGAACTCGTGCTTGAGCATACCAGCAAACACCCCGGCACCCAGCAGGCCACTCTCCCTGAATGGGGTACTTTTCAAACCACAACTGGGAGACCTGCTCTGCAGAATAAAACCGCTGATCCGCCCAAGTTTTTGTACCCTTTGTCGTGAATAATCGAGCAGCGCGGTAGTTACATCCAACGCTGGATTTTCGACACCAACAACCCGGAAGCTGTCGGGTGAACCAATCAGTTCCACCGGTGGACGCGGCACACCCAAGCCGGCTTCTGTCTCAGGGCAGAGCGGCACCCAACTCACTACATCCGACAGGGTTTCGACGATTTGTGCGGCGTATTTATGCTGACCATCATAACGCACGGATTCACCCAACAGACAGGCGCTGATACCAACCCTTGGCAGTCGTATTTTCACTTCACGTCCGGTAGATCTCGTCTGGTGCCTGTTTCTCGTAGCTCTTGAAATTCCGGCTGCCAGTTTGCGCTCCTGAGCATCGTAGACCGCTTTGTCCCGTCAAGTGTTGCAGGGCAGCAGCAACGCGTCCGGAATGCCCGGCCCCGGCTGTCTCCCGCACTTTCCAATCATCCCACAAGGTTTTCTCTGGATATCTGAATATAACAGGCTGTGTTGCACTTGTCCCAACGGACGATTCTTCACCAGACGCCCCAGGAAAATCTACCGTGTTGAACAACAAGCCTATGCAATCGATGCTCAGGCAACTATATTTCTTTATCGGGGAAAACAAAAAAGGAGATCGGTATCATGAGCAAAGTCATCATCGGTATTCATGGGCTGGCCAACAAACCACCGGAGAAGACGCTGGCCGAATGGTGGGAACAGGCCATGCTGGAAGGGCTGCAAAAAAATGCGGGCATCACTCTGGATTCCCTCAATTTTCACTCGGTCTATTGGGCCGATGCCATGTATGCCACACCCGACCAAGACCCCGATGCATACCACGAAGCCGAAGACGGCGCCCTGAAACGCTACGATGACGGTTGGCTGGACATTGTGAGAGCCAAGGCATCGTCGATCAACGGAAAAATGTGGGACTCGGCAAAGGGACTCTTCGGCATCGATAAGATTGCCGATAAGGTGCTGGAGAAAAAACTGCAGGATCTACATAAATACTATACAGACAGTGAACTCCGTGAAGAACTCAGGAAACGTCTGAAAACCGTGATTCTCGACAACAGAGGGGATCGCATCATGCTGGTCGCCCACTCCATGGGCACCATCATCGCTTATGATGTCCTGCGGCAGCTCGGCAAAGAGGATCCCAATATCAAGATCGACCATTTCGTGACCATCGGCTCCCCCCTTGGCCTGCCCCACGTAAAATATAAAATCAGTGAAGAGAGTCCGCTGGTGCGTACCCCCAATATCGTAAAAAAATGGACCAACCTTGCAGACCGGCGCGACCCGGTTGCCATCGACACCCACCTCGCGGACGACTACGATTCAAACGAGGATGGGGTCAAGGTGAGGGACGATCTGGTAATCAATGATTGGGGAAAGATCAACCATAAATCATACGGTTATCTCAGAACGCCGGAGTTTACGGATCTGTTGAAAAAATCGGTGTAAAACAGCTGTCCCGGCCTCATCTAATAAATGTTCATCCAGAAACAATAATTCTCGCCAAGACGCCAAGATCGTAAAGTTATAACTCATTATTGTTGAACGATTAAAAACGATTTTCTTGACGTCTTTGCGAGAGGAATAGTGGCAATTCCGGACCGACACTATTTTAGGATCGAAATCGGTTAGGCTATCTGGTTTCAGTCGACTGTCGAGTGGTGTAGTCTTCCCACTTGATAAATCCACCTGCAGTCTGCACCCACACTCAGTCAGTTCTGCGAACAACAATCAACACCATGACCTATAAAAACCAATCGGACCAGGCGCCCCTCGGCAAAGGTTGCCTCGGCATCTTACTGACCAACCTCGGTACACCGGACAATCCTACCACCAGCGATGTGCGACGCTACCTGGCGGAATTCCTCAGCGATCCCCGCGTGGTGGAACTACCGAAACTACTCTGGAAGATCATTCTGCACGGCGTCATTTTGCGCATCCGCCCAAAGCGTTCCGCAGAAGCCTACCGTACAGTCTGGACAGAGAATGGTTCACCACTCCTGGACATCTCCAGGCAACAGACGGACAAACTGCAGGCAACACTCAACGAACGGTTCGACAGCAAGGTCAAAGTCGTCCTGGCAATGCGCTACGGCAACCCCTCCATAACCGACGGATTGGAAACGCTTCGCCGCGAAAACGCCGAGCGCATCCTGATACTGCCGCTCTATCCTCAATACTCCGCCACGACCACCGCCTCAACTTTCGATGCGGTGACAAGCGAACTGCAACACTGGCGGCGACTACCGGAACTGCGCTTCATCAACCACTACGGCCATGAAGCTGACTACATACAGGTGCTGGCCGACTCAATCCAATGCTTCCGCGAACAACATGGCGCGGCGGAAAAGCTGCTCTTCTCATTCCACGGCATTCCTGAAGATTATGCCGCCGCCGGTGATCCCTATCCCAGCGAGTGCCGTTTCACCGCCGAACAGGTTGCCGAAAGACTCCAGCTGGAAGACTCACAGTGGCAACTCAGCTTTCAGTCCCGCTTCGGCAAAAAGGAGTGGATCAAGCCCTATACCGACCAAACCCTTACCTCCTGGGGCAAGGCAAAGGTACAGCACGTCCAGGTGGTCAGTCCTGGTTTCTCCGCCGACTGTCTGGAAACACTGGAGGAGATCGCGGTGGAGAACAAGGGTTATTTTCAGAACGCGGGCGGCGGCGCCTATGAATATATACCCGCCCTCAACGCACAACCCGACCACATCGAAATGCTGGCAGGCCTTGTGGAAAAACACACGCAAGGCTGGTCTGAATCAACCACCGGAAAGACCTAATGGAAAAAAAACCCCGCCCTGTCGACATCAAGGTGCATCAGCAGTCCCGCTTTCTCGATATAGCCTTCGACGATGGTGCCCACTTCTCGCTGCCCTGCGAATATCTGCGGGTCTACTCGCCATCTGCCGAAACCCGGGGTCATACCCCGGCACAGGCAAAACTGGAGACCGGCAAGGAAATGGTCTCCATTACCGATATCAAACCCGTGGGCAGTTACGCGGTTAAAATCATCTTCGATGACGGACATGATTCGGGGCTCTACGATTGGAAGTATCTCTACAACCTGGGAAAGTTCCATGATGAACTCTGGCAAGCCTATCTAGAAAAGCTGGCCGCCATTGGCTATACGAGAGAGGATCCGGAACTGCCGGAGCGAGAGAACTGAAGGTTCAAGGCTAAAGGTGAAAGGCTAAAGGACGAATTTACCGTCAGCTTCATAATTATGGTTTGACGCGTTTCTGGGCCAAAGCCATGTTTCTGAATCCTACAACCAATGTAAAGCTGCCAATTTTTAACTTCGACCTTTCACCTTTCACCTTTCACCTTTTACCTTTTACCTTTCACCTGTCACCTTTCGCCGCAGCCACCCGCAAACGCAGTGCATTGAGCTTGATAAAACCTTCCGCGTCCTTCTGATCGTATGCGCCCTCATCGTCTTCAAAAGTGGCGATGGACTCGTCAAACAGACTGTTGGTGTCGGACTTCCGCCCGACCACGTAGACGTTTCCTTTGTAGAGTTTCAGTCTGACGACACCATTGACCACCTGCTGGGTCTGGTCGATAGCGACCTGCAGCATCTCCCGCTCCGGCGCGAACCAGTAACCGTTATAGACCAGCTTGGCGTAGCGCGGCATCAGCTCGTCCTTCAGGTGGGCCGCTTCCCGATCCAGGGTGAGTGACTCCATGGCACGATGCGCCTTCAACAGGATGGTGCCGCCGGGGGTTTCATAACAGCCACGGGATTTCATGCCGACATAGCGATTCTCCACGATGTCCGCACGCCCGATACCATTGTCGCCGCCCAGCTTGTTCAGTGTCGCCAACACGGTCGCCGGAGACATGGCCTCACCATCGATGGCAACCACGTCGCCCTGCTCGAAGGTCAGTTCGATATACATCGGCTTGTCGGGGGCCTGCTCCGGGGAGACCGACCAGCGCCACATATCCTCTCCCGCTTCGGTCCAGGGATCTTCCAGATCGTAGCCTTCATAGGAGATGTGCAGCAGATTGGCATCCATGGAATAGGGGGATTTCTTGCCCTCCCGCTTCATCTCAATGGGAATACCGTGTGTCTCGGCATAGGTCAGCAGCTTTTCACGGGAGTTGAGATCCCACTCACGCCAGGGGGCGATGATATGAATATCGGGACGCAGGGCATAGGCGCCCAGTTCAAAACGCACCTGATCGTTGCCCTTGCCGGTGGCGCCGTGGGAGATGGCATCCGCGCCGGTCTCGTTGGCAATCTCGATCAGCCGCTTGGCGATCAGCGGCCGTGCAATGGAGGTGCCCAGCAGGTACTCGCCCTCGTAGATGGCATTGGCACGAAACATGGGGAAGACATAGTCCCGCACAAACTCTTCGGTGAGATCCTCGATGTAGATCTCTTTAATGCCAGCCGCCTCCGCCTTGGCGCGTACAGGTTCCACCTCTTCGCCCTGACCGATATCGGCGGTAAAGGTCACCACTTCGCACTTATATTCGTCCTGCAACCACTTGACGATAATGGAGGTATCCAGACCACCGGAATAGGCTAATACCACTTTCTTGACGCCCTCTGTCGACATCGTTCATCTCCAAATTCTGTAATTCAGTCCGGAATCCCGGGAAACGGGTTAGTATACCGGATTATTCGCCTGTTGTTGCCAACGGAAGATACCATGCACTATCTGCTTCTCATCACCCTTGTCCTTGCTCTGATATACGCACCTCAATGGTGGGTGCAGCATATCCTTTCACGTTATAACCGGCAGGATGAGGACTTTCCCGGCACAGGAGGTGAACTGGCCCGCCATCTGCTTGACCATTTTGAACTCAAGGACATTCGTGTTGAAGCCACCGAATCCGGTGACCACTACGACCCCCTCAGCAAGACCGTTCGACTCACCAGGGACAAAATGGAGGGCAGAACACTGACCGCCATTACAACCGCAGCCCACGAGGTCGGACACGCCATCCAGCACGCCAGCGATTATCGCCCCTTTCGTCTGCGCATGGGACTGGCCAGGATAGCGATAGTCAGCCAAAAACTGGGGTCATTTCTGCTCTTTCTTGCCCCCCTGCTGGCAGGCATTACCCGAGCTCCGAGCAGCGGTGCAATTATGCTGTTGGCAGCGATCACCACCATGGGGACCGGGCTCATCGTCCAGCTTATCACCCTGCCGGTGGAGTGGGATGCCAGCTTCGGCAAGGCGATGCCGATCCTCACTCAGGGGAAATATATCGATGCATCCCAGGAAAAGAAGGCCAAGCGGATACTGAAGGCCTGCGCGCTCACCTATGTCGCCTCATCGTTGGCCGGACTTCTGAATTTTTGGCGCTGGATGCAGGTATTGAGACGATAACCTTTCTACTTGTAGGAGATGATAGGATATCCGTTAAAGAATGTCGGTTCATAGAAGAAGCAGACGTATCAGAAACAGGGCCGAGGCGCCTGCCACACAATAGCGAATAGAACCATGCAACTTCAAAGATATCCGTTACGATATATACGACTTCTCTCTTCTCTCGTGATACTCCCTGCAATCTGTTTACAGATTGGGAACGCCGCTGAACCCGACCCAATCTCCGAAGACTATTTTTTCGAAGAGTTACCCGTGGTGCTCTCCGCAACCCGTCTCTCCCAATCCCTGGCAGATACCCCTACGGCAATGACGATCATCGACAAAGAGATGATTCGTGCATCCGGCTCCAGGAATATTCCTGACCTGCTGCGACTGGTACCGGGTTTTGCAGTGGGCTTCTATTCCGGCTCCAGAGCCACTGCAACCTATCACGGTATGGCCGACCAGTATGCTCGTGACATGCAGGTGCTGATCGATGGGCGATCGGTTTACGATCCCGCATTTGGTGGCGTCGCATGGGCCGACATGCCGATAGAGGTTGACGAAATAGCGCGTATCGAGGTGATCCGGGGACCCAATGCCGCCGCCTATGGTTCCAACTCATTTGCCGGCGTTGTCAACATCATTACCGACCACCCGGCTGATCGTCCCGGTGCAATGTTGAAAACCATCATAGGCGAAGGCAATGCGCGCAAGATATATGGACGTTATGCCGACTCGATTGGGGACTTCGCCTATAGAATTTCAGCCAACTATGAGGAATACGACGGTTTTGAAGAACGCGAAGACAGTGCCGACACCCGCTGGTTCAACTTCCACGGAGAACAAACTCTGGATAACGACGACACCGTGGAGTTTCGTGTCGGTTTCAGCCGGGGAAACTACGGCGAAGGCTGGTCGGATATCTTTCAGCAGACCAGGGTATTAAACAATCGTTACAACTTCCAACAGATAGCCTGGACTCATCAGCAATCTCCAAGCAATGAGTTTCGTCTCCAGTTTTATCATAACTACCAGCAGATAGAGGACAACTACCGTTCACCTATCATCTCAGACATCATCAAAGGGTTGGACGACCTGCAAGGTTTTCCCGAGCCGATACGGCCTGACATCTTCGCCCTTGGGCTCTCTGGTGGGAACTACAATTTCCAGATGTTTCTGGATGAGCTGAAACTCACCGACTCGCCACTGGCCCTCTCCTGGCTGGGTTTTGAGTCAGATAGATATGATCTGGAATTTCAGCAGACCCTGCAGACATCAGATAATCTACGGTTAGTGTGGGGAGCGGGTGCACGGCAGGATCGCGGAAAAAGTGTCTGGATCTTCCATCAACACGATGCCATCATGCGGAATCAAATACGACTCTTTGCCAACACAGAGTGGCATATCTCTCCCGCATGGGTTGTCAATGCCGGCGGAATGGTCGAGCACTTTGAAGATAAGGATCCATTATTCTCTCCCCGCCTCGCAATCAATCACCACATCGATCAGCACAACACCATCAGGGCGAACGCTTCGCGCGCCTACCGAATGCCCACACTGCTGGAGGATCACATCAACCTCGTGGTCTTTCTCGATGAGCCGCTCAATGATGTGAACACCTGGGTGCTGGGAACCGGAAGCCTGGATCCGCAATCCATCGACAGTTTTGAGCTGGGATATCTGGGCAGTTTCCCTGAAGTTGGCCTGACCCTGGATCTCAAACTGTTTCATGAAAGGATCGACAATATCATAAATGAATTCCGTAATTTGGATATTCCAGACCCGGACCGTGGGCTGACTGACCCCATCGCCCTCGCAACGCTGAATAACTTCAACGAACTGATTCAGGAGGGCGCAGACACCTACATAAACGCAGGTAAGGCGACAATCAATGGACTGGAGGTGAATCTTGACTTCAGGCCGACCCCCCGCGATTTGATTTTTCTCGGCTACGGCTACGCCAATACTTACGGCCAGGAAGCTTTCCTGATTCAGGATGGCACGATCCAAACCAGAAATAGTATTAGTGATAATGCTGCAAGTCATACCTTCAGCATCCTCGGCAGCCACCGTTTCGACAGTGGCATCCAGATCAGTTCTGCCTACTACTATGTCGGCGAAATGGTTTGGAGTGGTGAAGGCGACCTGGTCCCAACCTTCAGGCGCTGGGATGTGAGACTGGGAAAACAGTTCACTCTCCCGGGCATGGATGGAGAAATAGCGTTGATCGGACAAAACCTCAACGGTGGGCATGTGGATTTTTTCAACGCGCCGAATCGTGACTTAGTCAACCGATGGGAAACCCGCTTCTTCCTTCAGGCATCACTGGGTTTCAGATGATAGTTGGTCTATTCAAGATATTTTCAATGGATTGAAAAACCGCTTACCCAAAAAAGCGAAAAGTATAAGGAAACCGGGACTTGTTTACTAACGGCAAATTGACACCCCTGCAGACAGGTAACGCCCTGTCCGTATTGGGGCGTTTCTGCCGTGTTTTATTGTTGCTTTTCCTGGCACAGCATTTTATCGCTGGACATGCCTATTCACGGGAAATAGAAAGACAGCAGAACATTCTGATCATAAAAAGCGGACAAGTGAGTCTTCGACCTCGTGAAAGATTTTGGGACATCCCAGTCCCCAAAATCGACTCGGCCTTCGACAGCCTGTTTGTGCCCCGGCCGTCCCGGTCACTGGCAC
>JAESPE010000116.1 GCA_016756835.1 gamma proteobacterium endosymbiont of Lamellibrachia anaximandri
GTCCGGGACGGCCGGGGCACAAACAGGCTGTCGAAGGCCGAGTCGATTTTGGGGACTGGGATGTCCCAAAATCTTTCACGAGGTCGAAGACTCACTTGCCGCCTGGATGACTGCCGGTACCTACAGAGGCGCCAGGTGCGGTGAGATACCGGCACTGCACTGTATCGATAGTCATGCCGGTTCTTTCTCTATCGGCGACCTGAAAATCACCCCCTATCCTGTACCTCACGATGCCCGTGAACCCTGCCAGTTTGTTTTCCGGGCGGATGGGGTATCTCTTGGTTTGCTGACTGATGCCGGGCACATTACGCCGCATATCGTCGATAATCTTTCCGACTGCGACGCTTTGCAGCTGGAGTTCAACCACGATACCGAAATGTTGCGCGCCGGACCCTACCCGCCCCGGTTGCAGGCGCGGGTGGGTGGTGCGCTGGGGCATCTGAGCAATCGTCAATCCCTTGAGCTTCTGACGCGCCTTGACCAGCAAAGACTGCAACATCTGGTGGCTGCCCATCTTAGTGAAGCAAATAATACCGCCGCACTGGTTCGCGAGGGAGTGATGTTGCATGCGTCTCAAATCGTTGAACGGTTGACGGTGGCGACACAGCGCACTCCCACCACCTGGTTGGCTTTATGAAGTGTATTCCGCTTGTATTGGTTCCTGCTGAATTACTTATAATTCTTTAATTTTCAGGCGGTTGGTTGTATCGTGTGCGAGTTTTAACAATTGAGCGGATCGGCAGGACTGTCTGACCTTTCCGTGTAAGAAAAAATGGGTTGGAGGAGTGATATATGGCGCATATCGTTGTAGTGGGTGCTGGTACCGGTGGAATGCCCTGTGCTTATGAATTACGCGCCGAATTGGGGCGCGAACATGAGGTGACGATGATCAACGAACGGGAGTATTTCCAGTTCGTGCCGTCGAACCCCTGGCTGGCTGTGGGATGGCGTGAGCGGTCGCATATCACCTTTGAGATTCGTCCACACCTGGAGCGCAAAGGCATCAACTTTATCGCCAAGCGCGTCGACAAGATCGATGCGAAAAACAACAAGCTCGAGTTGGATGGTGGCGAAGTCATTGAATACGACTATCTGGTAATTGCCACCGGCCCAAGACTGGCTTTTGAAGAGGTTGAAGGTTCAGGACCTCAGGCGCATACCCATTCGATCTGTACTGTGGATCATGCCGAAAAAACTTACGAGGCCTATAAGGCACTGCTCGAAGACCCGGGGCAGGTGGTGATCGGCGCCATGCCCTTTGCCAGTTGTTTTGGCCCGGCCTACGAATTTTCCTTCATCGTTGATTCTGACCTGCGCAAACGCAAGCTTCGCGACAAGGTCCCCATGACCTACGTGACTTCCGAACCCTATGTCGGGCATCTCGGTCTGGGTGGCGTCGGTGATTCCAAGGGTTTTCTGGAGAGTGATTTCCGCGCCCACCACATCAATTGGATAACCAATGCAAAGGTGATCAAGATTGAAGCGGGTTTGATGTTCATCGAGCAGTACGATGATTCCGGCCGTAAGATCAAAGAGATCGAACTGCCATTCAAATTCTCCATGATGCTGCCGGCCTTCAAGGGTGTCGATGCGGTTGCCAATGTTGAGGGGCTTTGCAACCCTCGTGGCTTTGTTTTCGTGGATGACCACCAACGCAACCCGACCTACGGAAACATCTATGCTGCAGGTGTCTGCATTGCCATCCCGCCGGTGGAAGCGACTGCTGTGCCAACCGGTGCGCCCAAGACCGGTTACATGATCGAGTCGATGGTTACCGCAATCGTGCATAACATTGCGGATACCCTGAACGGCAAGGAAGGCACTACCCTGGCTACCTGGAATGCCATCTGTCTGGCGGATATGGGAGACACAGGTGCTGCTTTTGTTGCCCTGCCGCAGATTCCACCGCGCAATGTCGCCTGGTTCAAGAAGGGGAAATGGGTACACATGGCTAAGATCGCCTTCGAGAAGTACTTCATCCGCAAGATGAAGAAGGGTACATCAGAGCCGATCTACGAGAAGTACATCCTCAAGATGCTGGGTATCGGCAAGCTGAAATAGACACCGCATATCCCGATAAAAAGCCCGGTCTTGTGACCGGGCTTTTTTGGTTAAAGGGACAGGATTAGCGATAATGCCAATTTTCAGGTTTGAAATTTTGATGAAGCGAATTTAGCGAAGGGGGTCGGAGTCAAATTTGATAGGGATCACGACACAGAAAACCCCATTACTTCAATCAAATTTGACTCCGACCCCTATGGAGTTCAGCGAATTAAAGGTAACTTGGTTCCATGACATCTTCTTGTATAAGCAGACACCAGACGGTTGGCGTGCCGGTTGGCCGGATTCTCATTGGCGGTGATGCGCCGGTGGTGGTGCAGTCGATGACCAATACCGACACGGCGGATGTGGACGCCACCGTAAGACAGGTGGCGGAACTGGCGCGGGCCGGGTCGGAGCTGGTGCGCATTACGGTCAATAATGAGGCAGCCGCCAAAGCGGTGCCGTCAATACGCGAGGCGCTGGACAAGCAGGGGTTGAGTGTCCCGCTGATCGGGGATTTTCACTTCAACGGCCACCGTCTACTGGCGGATTTTCCCGAATGTGCCCAGGCCTTGGGGAAATATCGCATCAATCCTGGGAATGTGGGTAGCGGAGAGAAGCGTGACAGTCAGTACGCCACCATGATCGAGACCGCCTGCCGATATGACAAGCCGGTACGTATTGGGGTCAACTGGGGCAGTCTGGATAAGGCTCTGGTGGCGAGCATGATGGATGAGAATGCCCGTGCGGCCGATCCGCTGGATGCGGATGAGATGACCCATGAGATCATGGTCAAGTCGGCGTTGGACAGTGCTCGCCAGGCGGAAGTGTTGGGTCTCGGCAGAGATCATATCGTGCTCTCCTGCAAGATGAGCGGTGTGCAGGATTTGATTGCCGTCTACCGGAAACTAGCCGCCCGCAGTGACTATGCCCTGCATCTGGGGCTGACGGAAGCAGGGATGGGCTCGAAAGGGATCGTTGCCTCCACGGCTGCACTGGCGGTGCTGTTGCAGGAGGGGATTGGTGACACTATCCGCATCTCACTTACGCCCGAGCCAGGTGGTGCTCGCACCCAGGAGGTGGTGGTTGCCCAGGAACTCCTGCAGTCGATGGGACTAAGGGCCTTCGCGCCGATGGTGGTGGCGTGCCCCGGTTGTGGGCGTACCACCAGTACCTTGTTCCAGCAATTGGCCAAGGATGTGCAGAGCCACTTGCGGGCGCAGATGCCGGTCTGGCGGCGGCAATACCCAGGTGCGGAAGAGATGTCGGTGGCAGTGATGGGATGTGTGGTCAATGGCCCCGGAGAGAGCAAGCAAGCCAATATCGGTATCAGCTTGCCGGGTACCGGAGAGAGCCCCTCGGCGCCGGTATTTGTGGATGGAGAGAAAGTGGCTACACTCAAGGGAGATGATATTGCGGTGCAGTTTATGGGGATTGTGGATGGGTATGTGGAGGAACGCTACGGGCAAAATCCACAGGGAGAATAGTGTTCAATGTTTTCTACATCTTCGCACTGCAAGTAGAAGAGGGCGGATGAATTAATAATTATCTCCTATGTGGCCATCAATTATTCAATAGCCATGCTTAAAGTAGGTTTTTTGTTATAATGACTGTCGAAAGATAGCCTTCCTTGCATGACAGCCTTAGGTCAGGGAAACCGTTATGGCTCGAGAGGTAGTGAAAGTAGGTCTTTTTCGTGTGTTGCTGGTGACGCTGCCGGCACTGTCCGGTTGCGTGAGTCTGCCGCCGGAGGTAAAGGCGGAGCTGCTCGAACCCCTGGCGGGCCAGCCGAACAACTTCTCATCGGAAGCGCGTGACAGTCGCAGTTCCGAAACGGTCGGCAAGGGGATCTGAGCAGTGCGCTTGCTGCTGCTTTCCCTTGTTTTCCTACTGACCGCCTGCGCCAATCCGACGCGGCAGGATTTCAAGACCTGGCAGGTGGCCGGTGAGGACCCGCAGCAGTTTCTCAGTTTGCCCCTCGCCTCCGGTCAGGTGGTGGTGATCGGCTCCGGCGCCATCATGGATATGGGCATTAGCTTGATCCCCGAGTCCTATCCCCCTTATCTTCATGTCGGCATCCTGGTAATCGATGACGGCTCACCCTATGTCTACCACATCACGGGTGTCGCCGGTTTCAACCTGACCGGCCTTCCGCCAACGGATGTGATCAAAGGCAAGGTGCAGCGTACTTCTTTGGGGCGGTTTCTCCGACGTTACCATCATGTTGCGATCTACGAACCAACGGGTCTGGACAAGGAGCGTATTGCGGCCTATGTCCGGACGCAGCTCCGTGAGGAGGCGCCGTTCGACCCTTATTTCAATTACGCTGAGCACGAAAAGCTCTACTGCACCGAATTCATCGCGTTGGCTCTGGAAGCGGGAGGCGCAGAACGTTTCGAACTCCCTCCGAATCGTCCAAATCGTTCGGTTTCCGTGGTGCTGGATTGGCTGAAGATCCCCGACCAGGGACTGTTGATGCCTTCAGATCTTGTTGTTGCATTAAAGCGGGTGGCGTTGCTGAGCATCAGACATACACTGACCGAGATCTATCTGCTCAACGCATTGAAAGAGGAGCTGCATCGTCGTTTCACCTGTGATCAGCGCTTGGGCAACCTCTTTTATTGGAACGGATTCAAAGTGCGACTGAGAAAGCCGGTAGACAGATTCATGGATGCGGGTCTGGCGCTGTTTCCGCTGGAGAGTGAGGTCGATGAGCGGGAGGTTCGGCTTGCCGTGCGGGAGCTGGCGGACGAGATGTATGGGGCACTGCCCGAAGCGGCGGTGCTGTCGAGGTGCGAAGATGTCAAGCAGGAGAGTGTCCTGGCCGGGCAGTGAAACCAGGTCGGACGCGATCCGAGTAAGGTGGGGATTTGGGTGCTATCACCCAATTTGACGGCGAGTTCCCAGGAGAGGAGTGCGTCGGCAAAAGACCGTTACCCGCGGCTTAGCGGGAGCGGAAACAGAAGCGGAGGATAAGACATTGAACAGATTGACACTGATTTCACTGGCGGCGGCAACCTCGTTTTGCGTGCACTCCACGGCCATGGCTGAGTCCATGTTCGATCCGGGCGTGATGTTCTACGTGAATGTGCCTTTTGGGCAGAGTAGTTCCCGGAATAGCGGTGAAGAACGGCTCGGATTTCGGCTCGACTATGATTCCCGGCAGTTGTGGAATGAGAAAAGAGTGCGATGGGGCGCGTCGCGTTTCCGTATGGCGCCACTACTCGATTTCAATATGACTGGAGCCGGCGCGGGTTCGATTGATCTGCGTGGTCAGACCCTCGCCTATTCTCCCGGCGGTGAAGATGGATCAAGCTCGACCCCCGAGGCCTCGAAAGCGAGCTTTCAAGATTTTCCCTGGCGTTGGGTGATCCTGGGCGGCGCAGCCGCTGGCTTGGCGATCTCCTGTGCCAACGACCAGTGGCCTTGCTTTAAGCGGGATGATGCTGTGAGTGGCGATAGTGTCCCACCAGACGAATATGTCCCCCCACCAGAAGAGCCAACCTAAACTTGCTGCATAAGCGTTCCAGAAAAACAGGAATAAGGGCGGTGGGAATAATCATCCCACCGTCCCATTTTTGTCGCATAAACAATTCCTGATTACCCCTGAAAATTAGAGATGGTAGGGTGCGCTGTGCGTACCATGATGCTCCTAATTCAATAATCAGCCGAGAGAATGCAATGAGAAAATCCGCAAAAAACCTGTTATTGGCAATAGTAGGCCTGACCCTGTCCCAAGCCGTACCGGCGGACGAAGAACCCGCACTTCTGGTATCGACACAACGCCTCACCCTGGAGGTGGCAACATCCATTGCCCAAGGTGCAGTTGCGGCCTGCCGTGAACAGGGTATCCAGATTGCCGCCACCGTGGTGGATCGTGAGGGAATGGTACAGGTCGTGCTTCGGGATACCATTGCAGCCCCCATCACCGTGCCGATCAGCCGGCAAAAGGCTTTTACCGCCGTTAACTTTAATGCGGCAACCTCTCAACTCAGTGACCGGGCCGATACGCCGATTGGCCGTATCGATGGGCTGGTGATGTCCGCGGGCGGTCTGGCAATCCAGGTGGGTGGTCAATTGGTGGGTGGCATCGGCGTCAGTGGGGCGCCTTCGGGCAAGGCCGATGAGGCATGCGCCCAAGCGGGCATTGACAAGGTCATTGATGACCTGGAGATGTCGATGTAGGCCTGATCAAGCGCAGCGGATCAGGCAGCTCAAACTACTGTTTGAGACGAGCTTGTTAGCCGGGCATTACCGAATTGTGATGATGATCGTGGTCATGGTCATGGGGTTCAGCGGGCGGCAATGCCTCCCCGGCAACAACCTTGGCGGCTGCGGTTTGTGGGTCGGTCTCGCTGGTGGCGACAACCCGGACACCCTGTGACGCCATGCGGCGAATGAAACCCTCTCCGCAGCCACCGGTAATCAGCACGTCCAGTTCAAAAACGGGATGCTGGCTGCCGCGAAACTCATGCATACTCATCTCCTTGGGGAGATCCAGCCGCTCGTCTTCGATTATCTGACCGCTATCATCCTGTTCGAACACCAGAAAACGGCGGGTTTTTCCGGCGTGACCGGTGATGGTGCGGAAATTCTGGCTGGTGATACCGATTTTCATAATGACCTCAGGCGGCTGCCCGGTTTGCAACGAGTGACCTGGCCCACTCCTCCATAGCCGCATTGGCGACAGGCATGGGGGCTTCCATGAAGGTGATAATGAAATGCCCGTCAGTTTCACAGACGCCGATGGAGCGTGGACGCACGGCCAGCTGCATGGGATCTTGCAGCGTCAGACCGAAGCAGAAAACGATGTTGATCGCTGCAGTGATCTCTTCAGCAACCTGACCTTCCGGTAGGGCAGTCGTATGGGCGAAATGATCAAAAACTGCGATGAATCTGGCGCTCCGATGAGTTTCGATCTGTTGCCTGATATGAGCAACTATCTCATCTACTGAACTGAATCGGCACTCCGGCCGTTTGATCTCCAGTTGAAAAACAGGATAAGTCTCTTCCAGCAGTGTTTGCTTCACCTTGCCTACTCCAAGCCGTCTAGTTAGTTTCTGCCCAGAAAAACCTATCAATCAGGACAGTGGGAATGCTAAGTGTCATTCCGGTTGGAGGCATTGAAAATAGTCAATCTTCGGCGATACGCTGCAGATTGGGGATGTCGAGCAGGAAATGGTTGCTGCTGGTCTCTACCAACAGACTTTGCCGTTTGAATTCCGCAATGGTACGGCTGGCAGTCTCAGTGGTAATGCCGAGCATCGCGCCCATGTCTTCACGGGCGAAGAGTTGGCATTCGCTGGTTTCCGCATCACTGACCAGGCGCAGTAGCAATCTTGCCACACGCTGCTTGGCGGATCCGGTTGAGAGTTCAGTGAGCCAGGCGTCGGCTTCGTTGAGTGCCCGTTGCCAGCGGTTGAGCAGTTCCCGGTGAAGTTTTGGGTTCTCTTTGCTCAGTTTTTCCACGACTTTGATCGGCAGGCTGCAAGCCTCAGTCGGTTGCAGGACCACCGCATCGTGCTTGTAGTTTTCTCCAAGCAGGCACTCCAGTCCGGTAACATCCGTGGCACGGATCAGACGCACGATGCGCTGGCTGCCGTCCGGCAGGTACTGTACCAGTTTGAGTACGCCGGAGCGGATAGTGTACATACGGTCGCCGACGTCGCCGGCGCGATAGAGTGTGGCTCCTACCGGAAGCGTGTATTGATCGATAGGGTCGTGTATCTGTTCAAAATTATCTTCGTCCAGCCCTGAAAAAAGCACTGATTCCCTGAGCGCACAGACTTTGCAGTCTGCAATACCATCCCAGGCATCTTTGAATGTGACATTTTTTACCATGTTGGCCTTTCCGACGGTATGTAAGTAGGCTGGCAAGCCCTGTCGCAGGTCAAACGCCTGCTGTTTCCCGAGTATGGGGTCAGGCTGCACGATAGCAGATATCAGTGTGAGAAAAAGCCTGATTTTATTTCCCGATCTCATCTGAAATGGTGCAAACTGTCCATTCAGGCAGTTTCTTGATGCTACCATAGCTGCGTTTTTGCGTGCTCATGCCTGATGGCAATGGAGGAGATATGGCTGCAGGTCAAGATGATCATAAATTCTGGATTCTTGGTGTGGATGATGAACCACAGAACCTGGAGATTCTCGAGGAGATTCTGGGAGATCAGTTTGAGTTGACGCTTGTGAGCAGTGGCCGTGCCTGCCTGGACGAGGCAAATACCGCTCCGCCTGACTTGATTCTGCTTGACGTCAATATGCAGGGGATGGACGGTCTGGAGGTCTGCCGTCGTTTAAAGGCAGAACCCGATACCTCGGATATTCCGGTCATCTTCGTCTCCGCCTACTCCAAACTGGAAGAGCGATTGGCGGGCTACCGGGCAGGGGGTGATGATTACGTCACGAAACCTTTCGACGATGAGGAACTCCTGATCAAGGTCAAGCTTGCGCTTGCGACCAAGCGCCAGCTCGATTCGCTTCAGCAGTCCTCAACTGATGCCCTGGATGTGGCGCAAACGGCCCTGTCTGTCAGTGGTGAAGCTGAAGCACTCCTCTATTTTTTGGGTGCTGCCTACCCGTTGAACAGTCGAGCGGATCTCGGCAAGAGCATGCTTGATATGTTTGAGTGTTATGGGTTGAGAGTTGTGTTGAGAATAGAGAGTGAAGAAGGTGATCTCTACCTCTCCCATGAAGGTGATGTCGGTCCATTGGAGCAGGAAGTGCTGGAGATGGGGCCGGATGATGGACGTTTCATCGATTTCGGACGCCGCACATTGGCCAAATACGGCGGTGTTTCCGTATTGATCAGGAATATGCCGGTAGAAGACGCGAATAGGCATGTCCGCTGGAAAAAAAACCTGGAAGTAATGCTGCAGATATCGAATGCAAGAGTTGTCGGAATCGACAATGAGCAGCGATTGCAAAGGCAGGGTGAAACCCTGCTTCGGATGCAGGATCTGACACGGAACATTCTGTCTGATATGCGGAATGCAAATGATTCATCCGAGGGAATGAGCAGGAGTAGCGTTGAGCGGGTTATCGATCAGATGGATCTGCTGCTCGATGCGGTCGAATCCGAAGTCGGGTAACTACAGGCAGGTTGATGGGGGATAGAGAAGGCCATGCCTGATTTCTTTTCAAACAGTCATATTGCATCTGAACTTTCGTCTGAACTGAGACTCCATGTCAATGAGCGCGGTAGCCGGGACATGGGGCGCCGGGCTGGCATTATCGTTTTTGCCTACCCCGCACTTGTCTCATTTATCCTCATTGGCAGTACGCTTCTCAGAAGTCAGCTACAGATCATGGGACCTGTTGCTCTGATGCTGTTTGCCGCCAGCGGCATTCGTTATATCTACTCGAAACGACTCTCCCTGATTACCGATGAGAGGCTCGTCGAATCACGCAGTGGATACACTTTCTGGAGTTTGGCGAGCGGCTTTCTGCTGGGATTCTTCAGCGCGCTTGCACTTCACGTCGCCGGACTTAGCGCAGATGGTTTCGTCATGCTGATCGCCACGGCTGGTATGAGCGGAGGAGCGATAGGTACGATGACGCAGTTCCCGAAAGTCTGGAACGCGTTTCTCGCCCTGATCTGGATGCCGGTCATAATAATCAGCTTCTATATCGGGATTCAGGGCGATACCCTGGGTTATCTGATGGTGGTCTATGCCGGTATCTATTGGGGATTTATCCTTCTGGTTGGTCATCGCATTGCTGCCGAATATTGGCAGGGTCAGATCAGTCTGGTGGAGTCGGAAGGACATGCCCGCAGTCTGGACAAGGCGTTGAAACTGCTCGAAGAGAAAGAGAGTGAAGTCAGGCTGCATCGTGATCACCTGCAGGAATTGGTGGCGGAGCAGACCCGGGATCTGCGAGAGGCAATGGAGGCGGCTGAGCGGGCAAACCAGAGTAAGTCGGAATTTCTTGCGAACATGTCCCACGAGTTGCGTACACCGATGCACGCAATCTTGAGTTTCTCCAAATTTGGCCTCAATAAAGTCTCAGCGGAGGTGGATCAAAAGCTGAACAAATACTTCTTGCGTATCAATGAGAGCGGTAATCGGCTACTGGCACTGCTGAACGATTTGCTGGATTTGTCGAAACTGGAAGCCGGGCGCATGGAGTTCGAGTTGGAACAGAATGACTTGGAAAAAGTCTTCAATACCTGTCTCGCAGAACAGGAGGCCAGACTCAAGGAACATGACTTGAGGGTCTTTATCGACCCGATAAAAGGGTCAACGCTGGCAACTTTCGATGCGTTACGCATCGGTCAGGTGATTACCAATCTACTCTCCAATGCCATTAAATTCACCCCTGACGGGAAATCTATCCATATCACCATCGTTGCTGATGAAATCCCCATGGGGCGGCGGGAAGACGATGGTAAAGATTGCGATGCACTGCGTTTCACCATTCGGGATCAGGGTATAGGAATCCCGGAAGATGAACTTGAGGCCGTGTTTGATAAGTTTATCCAGAGCAGCAAGACCAAAAATGGTGCGGGCGGCACCGGGCTGGGTCTGGCTATATGCCATGAGATCATCGATGGACATCGGGGCCGCATCTGGGCGGAAAATGCCGATGATGGTGGCGCTGTCTTCAGCTTTATCATTCCCCGCACGCCCAGGGCCACCGCATTAAAACCTGTTTAAATGCAATGAACTAGGCGATCATTACGAGAAACAACATCAGGAGTTTCTCATGACCGCCAGCATAGTAGAGCATTT
>JAESPE010000117.1 GCA_016756835.1 gamma proteobacterium endosymbiont of Lamellibrachia anaximandri
GGCCGAGTCGATTTTGGGGACTGGGATGTCCCAAAATCTTTCACGAGGTCGAAGACTCACTTGATCGGGTCTGGTGACCTGGACGCCCACATCAGCCGATCCGCGCAAGTCCTCGGTCATGGTCGGGGTCGAGGACAGTTATGGGCTAAGCGACAGCCAGACGTATGATCTGGTGATCGGCCCCGAGGTCTACATCATCACAGCTCGAGATGACAGCGTACATCATCTCGCCCGCAGTAACGGTGATGGAACCTTCTCAGCGCTGCAGTTCGTGGAGGATATCGGCCACTACACGCGCGGTGGTTCGGCCATTGCCGACTTCGATCACGACGGTGACTTCGATCTTATCTCCGGTCACGGCAACGACGGTTCCAGACTCCACCTCTATTACTATGAGAAGGATGGCGCCACCTTTAACGCGCCCGTCTACATAGGGCATGCGGGAGACAGCGCCCATCATGTCAACTCGTGGCTCATGGATATGGCGGCGGAGGATTTCAACAACGACGGTGAGATGGACTTCGTGGTCACCGGCAACGGCAATGACAGCTGGATCTTTACCAACCAGGGCAGTCTGCAGTTCGGTGAGGAGAGCCATTTCTTTAGCGGATTCGAGATCGGTAATGAAGGGTGGGTAAGCGGTCATGGCACTGCACTGATGCGTGACGACTCCACGGCCAATAGCGGTAACTGGTCCATGCGGGTTTTTGCCACTGGAGATGGCTCCGGCCTCTTTGGGCTTATCAATCCGGCAAGCTGGTATCTGCATAACGGGCCGACCGTGAGCTTCGCCTACCGGATTCCGTCCGGTGTTCCGGTGGGCCTCCTCTTCTACATCGATGATAAGGGTTGGATTCAGATTGGCGGCACGGCAACTGCCGATCCGGATGGTTATCCATCGAACCCGGTGGTCAGCTTGGTCGATGACGACAGTTGGCACACGATCTCTATTGACCTGCCGGAAGCCATTCGTGGGTACTGGCCTGATGCCAAGGGACGGATCACGACCTTTGAGTGGTGGACCAACAACAACGGCACCAGCGGCCAGCAGTTCTGGTTCGATGACTTCAAGATCAGCCGCCGCAGTTATATTTCAGGGTTTGATATCAGCCTGTTGCCGAATACTGGCGGTTCCGGCCGCGGTATGGATGCGGGGGATGTGGACAACGACGGGAATATGGATATTGCCCGGGCACGCTATAGCGATGGTTATGTCTACCTCTACCTGGGTGACGGCGACAGCAACTTCGTCACCAGTCATATCGCTGATCCCGGCACTGACCCCTACGGCGTGGTGCTGGGCGATTTCGACAATGACGGCTTCGACGACTTGGTCGCTGTAGAGGGTGGCAGCGGTAACCCCTATTTCTACAAGAGCAATGGAGACGCCACCTTCCAGCCGGGTGTCTATGTAGCTTCTCTGGATACCGACAACCACTCCGCCTACAGCGATTACGACTTCAACCACGACGGTAATCTTGACATCGTGGCCGTTAACTATACCGGGAACAGCGCCTGGTACTATCCCGGCAACGGCGACGCTACATTCGGCGCTCGTGTCAGCATCGGCAATACCGGCGGTACTACGCTGGGTGTGGCAGCCCCTGCCGGTCGCGTGAGCGGTCAACCGTTTGCCGTCGCAACTCAGAGTGCAACTGCTATCAATGAGGGCGAGTCGGTCGACTTTGACGCCGCCGGCTCCTATGACGAGGGTTCCATCGTCACCTATGGGTGGGATTTCGGTGACGGTGCAAACGGCAGCGGCGCCGTGGTTATACACACCTTTGCCGACGAGGGAGAGTACTCCGTCGTATTGACGGTGACCGACGATAGCGGCGCTATTGATCGGGTCAGCCTGCAGGTGACGGTGACAGGTGATCCTCCGCTGGCGGATGCCGGGGGGCCTTATCTCTTTGGTGAGGAGGTGGCCTCCAACCAACGCTGGGTCGGACATTTCGACGGCAGCGCTTCTTCCGATCCCGACAGTTCGATCGTCCGCTACGAATGGGATTTCGGTGACGGCTTCACCGATGACTTCGGTGACGGCAATGCCGATGGCTGGACCGAGCTGAGCGGAACCTGGCAGGTGGATGCCGGTGGTTACCATCAGACCGATACCTCGCTGGATCGCACCTTCGCCCTGGGCGGGCATCTCATCTCGGATGACCTGCGCTTCGAGGCGGATATCGTTATCGAGGGCGGCACCGGTGAAGAGGCCATTTTGGTACTCATGGCCGATGAAGATGCCGCCAACCACTATGAGGTCATCCTGCGTGGTCGTGGACTCAATGACGTGCTGTTTTATCGCACGGTCAATGGCGCCAATACCTCGCTGGTCGATCACAATCTGCCGTTCACGGTCGGACCGGGTCTCACTTACAATCTGGCAGTGGAGCGGCGCGGCGACACTTATAGCGTCTACCTGGATGACAGCTTCCTGTTCGAGTACACGGATGCCACGCACCAGCAGGGGCGTGTTGGTCTCGCCACCTACCGGAGCCATGCCAGTTTCGACAACGTGCAGCTGACCACCCCGGGTGAGGGCGTCAATCCGACCCATGTCTACAATCAGACGGGCATATACACAGTTTCGCTGACGGTCTATGACGAAGTGGGCCAATCCAATACGGCAACAACGACAGCCACCGTGGCGGCAGGAGACCCACCAGTGGCAATCATCACCGGACCCGCAACGGTGGATGAAACCGCCGCCTCTCTCGGTGAGTGGACGCTGGGTGTCGATCTCAACGCCGCCGGTGACGACCACGGCATCTCCGGTTACGAGGTGAACTGGGGTGACGGCAGCGCGCTCAGTCGCATCAGCAGTATGAAGGATGATTTCGAGGACGGTGACTACAGCGCCAATCCAGCCTGGAGCGTCTACGCCGGCAACTGGAGAGTAGCGGACGGACAGTTGCGCCAGACGGATACCAGCGCAGGTTGGAAATGGTTCCAGGACCTCGCCGCCAGCTACGCCGATTTCGAACTTGAGGTGGACTTCAAGGGTCTGAGCGGCACCGATGGTTACCTGGGTATTGCCTTCCGCCGCGCCAACAGCACCGGCAGCACCGACAGCTACCTGATGTACTCTCTCAACAGTTGGGATCACTGGCGCTTCTATGACTGGAAGACCGACAAGATCCTGGTCGATGGCGGCACCGGCTGGGATGCCGATACCTGGTACCATCTGCGCCTGCGCGTCGAGAACGGCGCCATGCAACTCTTCGTGACCCCGGAGGGTGGTGTGGAGAGTCTGCAGATCGAGACGCCGGTGGCGCGTCATCCTTCCGGTGGTATCGCTCTGCTGGCCAATACCCAGAGCCTGATCTACGACAACGTCAGGGTCACTCCCCTCGGCGATACCCTGCGGCCGGAACATCAATACAGCGCAGCAGGCAATTACGACATCGGCCTGGCCGTGACCGACCATGCAGGGCAGACCGATACTGCAACGCACAACGTAAGTGTCGCGGCCAACGATCCTCCGGTGGCCCACGCGGGCGGCCCCTACACCCTGACCGAGCAGGATGCCTGGGATGGCAAGTGGGATCTTATCCTGGATGCCACTGCCTCCACTGACGATCACAATGTCCAGCGTTACACTATCGACTTTGGCGACGGGACCAGCTACACAGCGGGTTTCAATAACGGAAGCCGTGGAAGCTACTTTGCCACGGGTACCGATCTTTACGGCTACGACATTCCCAGTGCCCGCCTGGGCCGTATAATTGCCACCCACGATGGCACCGAGGTCGATATCATCAATCTCGAAGACAACTCCGTCATCGCCAGCAACACGCTGAATCGGTACGGCATTTGGGACGTCTCTCCTGGAGACGGCATCTCCTTCAAGGTCAAAGCGAATAAACCGGTCACAGCTTACCTGACCGAATTCGGTTATCACTCCGCCTTCATGCCTGCGATGGGCGGTGACCCGGTGGGTCAGCACTTCATCTTCCACCGTGACGCCAATGCCGGATTCTATGTCTTCGCCTACGAGGATGCCGTGGTCAGCTTCTACGACTCCGGTGATGTCCTGCGAGCCACCCAACGACTGCCCGCCGGGTCCTATTGGGAACCGCCGGGACTCAGCGAAACCGTCTACCGGGTGGTCTCCAGCGGTAACGTCTCCATGCAGACTACCGGGGGCAACGGTTATACCACTGTTCCTTCAGAGACAGGCAGTGCAGTGGGCAGGCTATTCCTCGGTGCAGTCGTTGTTCACAATGACTCGGCAGCGGCAGTTTTTGCCCACGAGGCGGCAGAGGTAGAGATACTCGATCTGGATACCGGTGTTTCGCTTTACACCCATACCCTGACGACCGGTGAAATGTGGTACCAGGGTGGTTTGGGCACACGTCGCCTGCGGGTGGTGAGTAGTGGAGATGTCGGGGTCTGGATCGGATCCCTGGAAGGCACCTCTGGCATCGTTTCGCTGGGCGATGATATCTCGATGACCGTAGGGCGGGAAGGGACAGAATTCCATCTGCACAATCTGATGGAAGGGATTGTCATCTTTGCACCCAATAACGGGACCAATATCGATATCAACAGTGGTGCGATGAGTCTGGCTCTCGACAAGGACGGCTACCGTTATCTGGCAGCGGCCGACATTCTCGGTGGCGTCTCCGGTTTGCATCACATCACTGCCAGCAAGCCGATTATCATCCAGACCCTGGGGCGCGCCAATGTCTTCAATGATACCGGCACCTGGCTGGGTGGCGTCTCTATGCGGCACCGTTACACCGCTGTTGGTGATTACACCGTAACCGTTACAGCAATCGACAACGCTGGCCAGACCCATAGCGCCACCAGCACTGTCTCGGTCCAACAGGGTACGCCGCCGGTGGCGGTACTCGATGCGCCTGCCTCAGTGGATGAGGGTGCCGCCAGCGGCGGCGGTTGGAGCGTCGACTTCGATGCAGGTGCCTCCACTGATGATTCTGCGATTATCCGTTACGAGTGGGATTTTGGTGACGGCGGAACCTCCAGTGAAATCGCTCCGACCCATATATACACCGCCTCGGGCACCTATACGGTTACGCTCACCCTGACCGACCGGGCGGGTCAGCAGACGACCATCACTCATGATGTCGAAGTGCAATTCAACGACGGGCCGATTGCCGATGCTGGTGGTCCCTATGAATTTGACGAATCATTCGCCAGCCGCGGCGTCTGGCAGGCCACGCTGGATGCCACCGGTTCCACCGATGATTTCGGTATCTACGACTATCTCTGGACCTTCGAGCCTGAAATCACCGACGACTTTGCCGGCACTGTGCTGGATACCGGTAAGTGGCGGGCAAGTGCAGATGGCGTGACCCAGGATGAAAAGATCACCATCGTGGGTACGGGCAGTACCTGGGGCGAGCGTTATCTCTTCAGCGAACAGGTGTTCCAGCGCAATTCGGGCATGGTATTGCAGGCCAGGGTGAAGATCGTCGATGCCGGCGGTGCCGAACACTCCATGTGGGGTTTCAAGAACGGCAACGAGACCTTCCACTACGCACAGATGCCATATGCCCTCTATTTCCATGACAATAGCTGGGTCTACATCTATGAAAACGGACAAAGCAGGGGCAACAAGGTCACCTACAGCAAGAATGTGGAGTATGACGTCCGTATCACGCTGAAAGAGCGTGGTGCAAGGTATGAATTTAAACTGCCCAGTGCAACCGACTGGACACTGATCTACGACTCCTCGCACTCCTACGGCGGTAGCCTGCGGGTTGGTGCCGATGTCCACAGTACTGTCTTCGAAATGGATGACGTTTCGCTGCAACTGTTCCGCGAAGGTCCGGTGATCGACGTCGATTACAGTCATCCGCGGGTACAGTCTGTAACCCTGCGGGTCAGGGATAACGCCCTGCAGGAGAGCTACGATACCACCACCGTCACCATACCGGATGACGCTCCTCCCGTTGCCGATGTGGGCGGCCCCTATCAGGCCGAGGTCGGCAGTCTGATCACCTTCGACGGCAGCACTTCCACCGATGACACCGCTATCCAGTTCTACGACTGGACCTTTGGCGACACCACCGGCGGACCCGACGATAGCGGATCTCGCACCGCCAATCTGCCCTTTACCGGCAAGGGCGCGCGGCCGCAGCACTTCTATCAACTGACCGGTACCTATGACGTTACCCTGACCGTCACCGACAACGCCGGCAACAGCGATACCGCCGCCACCACCGTCGAGGTGGTGGTCGGTGACCCGCCCAGTGCCGATGCAGGCGGTCCCTACGAGGCTGGTGCCGGTGGGCCACCCGCCTATCTAGACGGCCGCAGCTCCGATGACGACTTCGGCATCGTCGAGTATCGCTGGGACTTCGATGCCAACGTGGATCGCGACGGCGACGGGAACTTCACCAACGATATCGATGCCGTCGGTGCTATGCCCTTCCATGTCTTTGCCGGCACCGGTGCCTACTTCGGGGAGACCTTCGACGGCACGGTGATCGATAGCAACAGGTGGCTGGCAGCCGGTGCGACCCAGGATGACTTGGTCACTCTCATCGGCATTGGCGTTTGGGGAGCCCAGTACCTGTTCAGTCAGGAGAACTTCCCGCGCATTGAGCTCAGTTACCGCGGCCATGTGCGGCCGGTGAACCTGAGCGGTGGCCAGTACATGATGTGGGGGCTGAAGAACACCACTACCAACTACAGCTACACTCAGATGCCCCATGCGATCTATTTCCGCGATGGTGGGCTACGTATCTATGAGAACGGCACCTATCGCGGTCAATTCGGCAGCTACACACGGGGAATCTGGTATGAAGTCCGTATCGACGTGAAGATCGGTCCGGGCGCCACCTACTACTATCGCGAACTCGGTGCGCCTGACTGGGTCCAGCTTTTCGATTCCACCTACGCCTCCGCCAGCCCGATGAAACTGGGCGCCACCATGGGTGGTGGAGGCACCTTCGAGCTCGACAACTTCACGGCCATCGGTCTGCAAGCCTCACACCTGGTGACCCTGACGGTGGAAGACGGTGCCGGCCAGACAGCCATCGACACAACAACGGTTACGGCGCCTGGCAACAAGCCACCGGATGTGATCACCGTACCCTGGGTAGCGCACGATCCAATCACGCCCCACGAGACCTACAACGGCAAGCAGATCCATCTGAAGGGTATCGTGCGCGATGCCGATCCGTTGAGCTTCCAGTGGGATTTCGGAGACGGCACCTCATCGGCGGTAATGGATGTCACCAACAGCTACGACCTGTCGGTGACCCATACATATCCCGATGCCCCGGGGGGTACGCCCTTCGTCGCCACCCTCAAGGTCTGGGACTCCCGGGGAGAGATGGGACAGGATACTTATAACGTGGTGGTCAAGCCCGTCAACCTGACCACCGAGACCAACGTCGCTATCGACGAGGGACTCTGGAACCTGCACCAGCGTCAGACGCGGACCACGAGTGACGGTTATCCCTCCGGTTGGTGGCAGACCCATACCTCCGGCGGCTACTACGCTAGCGCCATCGCGCCCGCGATCCAGTCATTCGAGATCAACGGTCACTTCGAAACCGGCGACCAGAGCAACAATCCTTACGTGGAGACGGTGGATCGAGGTCTGAAATACCTGTTTACGTTGCTGACCAAGTACGACATCGCCGCCCAGACCTATGGTGAGCCGGACACCAATGGCAACGGTATCGGTATCAGCGTCAACAGTGTCAGGCCGATCTACGAGGGCGGTTCAGTGATGGATGCAATCGCCTCCAGCCGCAGTCTGCTCCAGCGCACGGTAACTGGCGTGGATAACATCAAGCGCCGCACCTACTTCGATGTTCTGACCGATATGGCAGATCAGTACAACTGGGGTCAGACCGACGACGCTACCATCGGTGGTGGTTGGCGCTACAGCTGGAACACCAGTATAGACAACTCCGCAGCCCAGTGGGGTGCTATCGGGTTGCAGGCGGCCCAGGATATTTTCGGTATCCCAGTCCCGCTGTGGGTCAAGGAGCGTAACGACGTCTGGTTGAACTACAGCTATAACGGCACAGGATTTGGTTATGGTGGAGCCGGCAATGGTCGGGCCACCACCCCGTCCGGCATGGTACAACTCGCCTTCGACGATTTTGAAGTGACCGAAAATCGTTGGGCCACTGCGGAAGATTGGATCGGCAGTCAGTGGTCCGTAACCGATGTCGACAGCATCATCTACGAGTGGGGTTGTAATGTTCCACTTGCCGGCACTGAGACCTGCCGCGACTACTATGCCATGTACGCCTTCACCAAGGCGATGCGCCTGGGCAACCCGGAACCGGTGATCAACCTGGCGGCCAACGGTTACAATTGGTTCGACGATCCTGATGACGGTATTGCCCGTATCCTGATCGATGATCAGCTCGATACCGGGCGTTTCCAAGGCAACTACCGCGCCAGTTGGGACATGCGCTCAGCCTGGGCAGTGATCATGCTCAGCCGTACCCTCTTCGTGCAGCCGCCGGTTGCTGACGCCGGGCGTGACCGGGTGTGGGCAGTGGATCTGCCGCTGACATTCGACGGCTCCAACTCCTACCATCTCGATCTCTTCCGCAGCCTGATGCGCTACGAGTGGGATTTCGATGGCGACGGTGTCTTCGACAGTGTTGGCAGCGATCCCACGACGACCTACACCTACACATCGACAGACTATCCCGAGGCGAGCCTGCCGCAGACCATTACTGCGACCTTGCGGGTGACCGACAACAACATTCCGCAGCTGAAGGCGACCGATACCGTTGCCATTATCATCGCCATCCCACCGCATCCGCCGGTAGCCGATGCCAATGGTCCCTATACCTGCACCGCCGGTCTGCCCTGCGCATTGGATGGTAGCGGCTCCTTCGAGATCGATCCCACCGACTTCATCGCCCGTCACGAGTGGGAGCTTGATGTAGTCTTTCCATACGATTTTGCTGAGGCGAGCGGGGCCACCCCAAGCTACGTCTGGGCCACCCCGGGCACCTACAACATCGGCCTGCGGGTCTGGGACAACGGCGTACTCAACGATCTCGATGGTGACGGTGAACTGGATGAGGATGAACGCCTCTCAGACCAGGATTTTACCACCGTGACCGTGGTGGCGAACCTGGCACCGGTCGCAGATGCTGATGGTTCCTATACCATGGACGAGGGCAGCACCATCAACCTTGACGGCAGTGGCAGCTACGATCCCAACGGTGATTCCCTGACATACGGTTGGGACTACAACGCCGACGGCGCCCATGACGATGCCACCGGCCCGGCCCCTGCCTACACAGGCGTGGACGACGGTATCTACCCGATCAGCCTGCAGGTCACCGATGGCCTGCTGGGTGCCATCGATGCCAGCACGGTTACGGTTAACAACGTGGCGCCTACTGCAGATGCAGGCGCCGACCAGACGGTCAACGAAGGTGACACAGTCAACTTCACCGGTAGTTTCACCGATCCGGGCACCGCCGACACCCATACCATCGAATGGGATTTCGGTGACGGCACAACCGCCACTGGCAGCGTGACCCCAAGCCATCTCTATGCCGAGGACGGCGTCTACACAGTAACTCTCACCGTGACCGACGACGATGGTGGCGTGGGCACGGCCAGCATGACCGTCACGGTAGAGAACGTCGCCCCGACAGTCGATGCCGGTGCCGACCAGACGATCACCGAAGGTGACACCGCCAGCTTCGCCGGCAGCTTCACCGATCCGGGCACCCTGGATACTCATACGACCGAGTGGGACTTCGGCGACGGCACCACCGAGAGCGGCAACCTCAGTCCAACCTATACCTATGCGGAAGACGGCACCTACACAGTGACACTCACCGTCACCGACAATGAAGGCGCAGTCGGCACCGACAGCCTTACGGTCACCGTGAACAACGCAGCACCGGTAGTCGAAGCCGGTCCTGACCAGAGCGGCGCCCTTGGCGACACCATCGCCCTGGCACCTGCAACCTTCACCGATGCGGGCGTACAGGACACCCACACAGCCACCATCGATTGGGGTGACGGCACGGTTGAACCCGGAACCCTGACCCAGGGCGCAGGCAGCGGCAGCGTGGCAGGCAGCCATGCCTATGCGGCAGACGGCAATTACACGGTCACCGTCACGGTCACCGATGATGAAGGCGCCTCCGGCAGCGACAGCTTCCAGGTGAACCTCGCCAGCGGCAACGCTGCTCCCAACGCGAATGCGGGTGGTCCCTACACTATCTACGAAGGTGAAGGCGTCACCCTCGATGGCAGCGGCTCCAATGACCCGGACAACGGCCCGAGTCCACTCAGCTACGCTTGGGATCTGGACGGCGACGGCCAGTACGATGACGCCAGCGGCGTCACCGTGACCCTGCCGATCCAGCCCGACAACACCAGCTTCACCGTTGGACTTGAAGTCAGTGACGGCCTGCTTATGGCCACCGACACTGCCACGGTGACGGTCAATAATGTCGCCCCGACAGCAAATGCCGGTCCTGACCAGACGATCAATGAAGGTGACACCGCGAACTTCAGCGGCAGCTTCAGCGATCCTGGATCGGTCGATACTCACACCGTCGAGTGGAACTTCGGTGATGGCAGCGCCCCAGTGAGCGGCAGTCTGACCCCGGGCCATACCTATGCGGAAGACAGCGTCTATACGGTGACCTTGACGATTACCGACAAGGATGGCGGCGTTAGCACTGATACCCTAACCGTCACGGTGAACAACGCCGCACCTATCGTAGAGGCCGGTCCGAACCAGGGC
>JAESPE010000118.1 GCA_016756835.1 gamma proteobacterium endosymbiont of Lamellibrachia anaximandri
CGCTCGGATGCCTACTTTGCTTCCCCTCTGGCGCAAGGCACGCCGGGTAAGCAGTGCGGCCTCGCGGCTACCGGGGACTACCAGCCTTCGCTTCGCTCTCCATGGCTGGCAGCGAGGGCAGTCTGCTCGGTAACATGATGTTCAAGCGTTACTATGAAAAGACCCGATGGATCAAAAACCCCCTGGAACCCAATGAACATGACCGTCTGAATCAAGTCAGTAGCCTCTTAAAAAAATATGCCGAACAGTATGATTTCGACTGGCTGGTCATTGCCGCTCAGGCTTATCAGGAGTCAGGACTTGACCAACGCAAGCGCAATCCCTCCGGGGCTATCGGCATCATGCAGATACGCAAGGCGACAGCCGCCGACAAACATGTTGCCATTTCGGACATCGAGAAGCTGGAGAACAATATTCACGCCGGTGTTAAATACTTGGCCTGGCTACGCAAACACTACTTCAGCGATCCCTCCATCTCACCGCAGGACAGCGTTTTTTTCAGCCTCGCCGCCTACAATGCCGGCCCGGCAAAAGTACGCAAAATGCGCGCAAAAGCCGAAAAAATGGGGCTGGACAGGAACCGTTGGTTCCTCAAAGTTGAGCACGCGGCACTCAGGATCGTAGGGCAGGAGACCGTGCGCTATACACGCAACATCGTCAAATACTATACGGCATATCGATTGGCATTCGACCTGCATGAGGCGACCAAAAAGGCAAAGAAGTAGGAGAGGGGCGCTCTGTCAGAGCATCAGGTTTCCAACCAGAAGGTCACAGGACCCTCATTGGTCAACTCCACCTGCATCTCCGCACCAAAGCGACCACACGCCACATCCTCGTGAGTCTCCCGTGCACGGCCGAGCAGGTAGCGAAATAGGGCCTCACCCATTGCAGGGGGTGCCGCACTGGAAAATCCGGGTCGTTTCCCTTTGTGCGTATCCGCCGCCAGGGTGAACTGAGGCACCAGCAAGAGACCGCCGCCTATATCACACAACCCCAGATTCATGCGTCCGTTTTCATCAGGGAATACCCGGTAACCGAGCAGACGCTCCAATAGCCTGTCGGCCTTGGCCTCGTTATCGTCCCTCTGCACCCCGACCAGCACCAGCAGCCCACGACCGATCTCTCCGATCACCTCCTGCTCTACCCTCACACTTCCATTTGACACTCGCTGCAGCAGTCCGATCATTTCTGTCTCCGGAAAAAGCCGTGGGTCTCGTTGCTTTCGATTCTAAGAATAGATACATGCCATGAAATCGAGAGTTTACCCTGACAACTCCCAGGGAAACACAGCACATTTCACCTGCAACAGTCACAATGTTCAGAAAATTCCTACAAGAGATGAGGTCATTGCCCACACAAAATCTCACCGCTTTGTGTAAATCTGTACCTGTCGCCGGCAAGGATGCAGATGGAACGACGATATGCGCAGAAACGGCGCGGCTACGGAAAGAACACCTTTGCCAACCACAATCAGGCGACTAAAGCCCCGACAGCATGGAATGCCGCCGGGGTTTTTCTTTTCTGCAAAATACGCACACTCTTAACATTTACCTTCGCCAGCTCCGCGCTAAAGAAAACAAATCTCCCGCCGATAACAGGAATAATCGGTACCCTCGAACCCTGCGCTGGTCAAAGCAAACAAATACAGTTTGGGTTAGTCGTTTGGAAGTAGGAAGACCTTTACCATGAATCCCAAATACCCATATCCATGGATTGTACTGGGCGCCTTGCTTGCAGGCATTGCGAGCCAAACCTTAATCGATAACAGTTGGGTCTGGTTGGGTTTTCAGGGGGTCGCACTGAGCGCAATAGTCGCAGGCTTTATCCGCCACCATTTCCTGCAACAACATCAATCCGAGGCGATAGACAAAGCTGCTGCAACCAAGAACCAACAGAGTGTGGAGTATGAAAGCCTGTTTGATCAGGCCATGCTGGAGGTCAACACCCAGTTTCAGGCGGTGCATTCCGACCTTAACCATGTCGCCAATCTGGTGAACGATGCCATCAACCGCCTATCCAATAACTTCGCCACGATCCACGACGAAAGCAACCGTCAGGAGCAGACCTTGAGCAGCCTGGTCGATCAGTTGGTTCAATCCATTAAATCAGAAGAGACGAACCAACAGATCGCCGGCATCGAAAGCTTTGCACACGAAACTGAAAAGATTGTGGACAATTTTGCCACCACCATTCGCGGTGTCACAGAAGCCAACAAAACCATCGTCGACCGCTTTACCAATATCAATGGGGATGTAGATGGGGCGGTCAGTCTGCTCAAGGAAGTGGACGACATCAGCGCACAAACCAATCTCTTGGCGCTAAATGCAGCAATCGAGGCCGCCCGGGCCGGTGACGCCGGACGTGGTTTTGCCGTGGTTGCAGATGAAGTGCGAAACCTTTCACAGCGCACCACCAACTTCAACAACCAGATTAAGGAAAAATTAACAGCGATGCAGGATGACATCCACAGTATCCGTTCCATCGTGGAAAAATCAGCCTCTACCGATATTTCTACCATCGATGCATCCCAAGCAGCGTTGAGCCAAATGTGGGATGACATGGAATCGATCAATCGGGTCGTGCGCAACAATACGTCGCAAATTGCAGCCATCACGCAGAAAACCCAACAACAAGTAGCTGCGGGATTCACCTCACTCCAGGTAGACGACATGAGTCGGCAGATTCTGCAGCACTCACACCTCAGGCTCGCGCGCCTCACAGAAGTAACCAACCAGATCAGCGGCATCCTGCTGCACCATCAGGGAGGCGAACCACCCCTGACAGAACTCTCATCAATACTGCAACAGATTCAGCAAGATTTCGGCAGACTCAAGGAGAAATCAGTACAAGCCAACGAAATGTCGAGCGGCGATGTAGATCTCTTCTGAATCTAGACTTCAGACGCCCCGGGCCACTTTCTTCCGCTCGTGCTCCTTGAGATGCTTTTTGCGCAGGCGAATCGCGCTGGGGGTAATCTCCACCAGCTCATCCTCCTCAATGAACTCAAGCGCCTGTTCCAGGGTAAACTTCAACGGCGGTGTAAGCATGATCGCATCATCCTTGCCTGATGCACGAACATTGGTGAGCTGCTTGCCTTTCAGCGGATTGACAACAAGATCGTTGGCCCGCGCATGGATACCCACCAGCTGCCCCTCATAGACCTCATCCCCCGGTGAAGCAAACATCTTGCCCCGTTCCTGCAGGTTGAACAGGGCGAACCCCAGCACCTTACCCTGACCGTTGGAGATCAGCACGCCGTTCTTACGCGGCGCGATACCACCGTGCTGAGCGGGACCATAATGGTCGAATACGTGATACATCAGGCCAGTGCCTGAGGTACTGGTCATAAACTCGGTCTGAAAACCGATCAGGCCACGGGAAGGGATGACATAGTCAAGGCGCACACGCCCCTGACCATCAGGCACCATATCCTTAAGCTCACCTTTGCGGGCACCCAAAGCCTCCATGATGGTGCCCTGATGCAGCTCCTCCACATCAACGGTCAACTGCTCATAAGGTTCGCAAACCTCACCATCGACCTCACGAAAGATAACCTCGGGACGGGAGACCGCCAGCTCAAACCCCTCCCTGCGCATGGCCTCAAGCAGCACCGAGAGGTGCAGTTCGCCACGACCGGAGACCTTGAACTTCTCAGGATCGGTACCTTCCTCCACCCGCAGGGCCACGTTGTGGATCAGCTCCCGCTCCAGCCGCTCTTTGAGCTGGCGGGAGGTCAGATATTTACCCTCCTTGCCGGCAAAGGGAGAGGCGTTGACCTGGAAGGTCATGGAGACGGTAGGTTCATCCACGCTCAGAGGGGGCAGGTGTTCCACACTCTCAGGATCGCAGAGGGTATCGGAGACATTTGGCGCATCCATGCCCGTAATGGCAATGATATCGCCGGCCGTCGCCTCCTTGACCTCGTGCCGCTCAAGCCCCAGGTATCCATACACGATCCCGACCTTGGCCTTGTGCTCCTCGCCGTCATACTTGACCACAACCACCTGCTGGTTGGGGCGGATGGTCCCCCGTGCGACGCGGCCCACTGCAATAGCGCCCACGTAGCTGTTGTAGTCAAGATTGGAGATCTGCATCTGCAAAGGACCATCAGGGTCCACATCGGGCACCGGACAATGCGTAACTATAGCCTCGAACAGTGACGTCATGTCGCCTTCGCTTACGTCTTCCTCAAGACCGGCATAGCCGTTGATGGCTGAGGCGTAGATGATCGGGAAGTCGAGTTGCTCATCAGTAGCGCCCAGGCGGTCGAAGAGTTCGAACACCTGATCGATAACCCACCCGGGACGGGCGCCAGGTCTGTCTATCTTGTTGACCACCACGATGGGGCGCAAACCGTGATCGAAGGCCTTCTGGGTAACGAAACGGGTCTGCGGCATCGGTCCTTCCTGAGCATCCACCAGCAGCAGTACCGAATCGACCATCGAGAGCACCCGCTCCACCTCGCCTCCGAAGTCGGCATGGCCTGGAGTATCGACGATATTGATGCGGTAGTCGTTCCAGCTGATCGCTGTATTCTTGGAGAGGATGGTAATGCCACGCTCCTTCTCCTGGTCATTCGAATCCATCACACGCTCGACTTCGCCAAAGCGCTCCCCCAGGGTTCCTGACTGTTTCAGCAGTTCGTCCACCAGCGTGGTCTTGCCGTGGTCAACATGTGCGATGATGGCGATATTTCTGAGCTTTTCGATCACTGATACAGTCCGGTCCATAAAAAAGAGCGGGGATTATACCCAAAACCCTGCCGCTCTACGCCTCAATATTTCAGATTTGATAAATTTCGGGAAGCAGGCTCTCCACTCTGAGAGGAATCCCTCCCAAAAAGATAAATCAATATGTTAGCGAATTTTCATCAGAATATTGCTTGAAAACAGCTGTAACCCGGCTTTAAAAAACGACTTCCCACTTATTCACATCATCTGTGGATAACTTTGTTGAAAAAATCGAGACATCACCCTGAAACCCGCATAAACATTGGCGCGCATTTAGATTGTAAAAAAAACAAACAACCTACTAACCACCTGAATATAAAGAATAAAATCAATACACAAAAAATTTACACTCTGCCTGTTGACAAATACCCCGCCACAGGAACCGCAATAGGCACTGTGTGAATAAATCACCATGCAACATGCTGAAAAAGCGACTTTTCCACAAATTTCAAGCATAATTTTCGGGGTGTGGGCGAAAGTGCATTCCGAAGTCTGCACCCCCCCCGATAGCTGGACAAAATTATCTACAGGAAATTAATAAGATTCTAATAATCAAATAACTCACAACACTTCTACTGCTTGCACTTTATCCGAATTGGCGACAGGATGGCGCTGATTACAAGATTGTCATCAATGCATCAGGCGCCCACCAAGCGCACTGGGAAGCGCGATAGACAGATAACGACCCAATTACATAAGCAGCTGTAGTATGAATCCTTCCGACCTCGACCCCCTCCGCGAACATCTGGCCTCCCGCATCATCGGGCAGCAGAACTTCATCGACGCGATGCTGATCTGCCTGCTCAGTGACGGACATCTATTGGTGGAGGGCCTGCCGGGCCTGGCCAAGACAACGGCGGTCAAAGCATTGGCCGAGGCGATCGAGGGTGACTTCCATCGCATCCAGTTCACCCCCGACCTGTTGCCCTCTGACCTCATCGGCACTGACATCTATCGCCACGAAAAGGGAGAGTTCGAGTTTCGCCAGGGACCGATCTTCCACAATATTCTACTTGGTGACGAGATCAATCGCGCCCCAGCCAAGGTCCAGTCCGCGCTTCTTGAGGCGATGGCGGAACATCAGATAACCGTCGGCCAGACGACCTATGCGCTGCCGCAGCTCTTCATGGTGCTGGCCACTCAGAATCCGATAGAGCAGGAAGGTACCTACCAACTGCCTGAGGCCCAGCTCGACCGCTTCCTGATGCAGGCAAACGTGGAATATCCAAGCCGCGAAGAGGAGCTGCAGATTCTGGCATTGGACAGCAGCCAGATGACGGAAGCCCCCAAGCCCCCGTCAAAGCAGCTCTCTCAGCACGACCTGTTCGCCATCCGCCAGGAAGCGGCGGAACTCTACCTCGATCCAAAACTGAACAACTACATCGTGGATCTGGTGCAGGCCACCCGCAATCCCAAGGCCTACGATGCCGACCTGGCCCGCTGGTGCCGGTTCGGCGCTTCTCCCCGTGCGAGTATCGCACTGGCCCGTTGCGCCCGGGCACGGGCCTGGCTCGACGGCGAGGATTTCGTCGCCCCACACCATATTCAGGCTGTGGCACCGCCGATTCTGCGTCACCGCATCCTGCTGACCTTTGAAGCCGAGGCGGAGGGCATCACCACAGACGACTTCCTGGCGCGTCTGCTGGACATGGTCGCAATCCCTTAATCCCGCCGGTTGTCAGAGGAAGCGTCTCACCATGAGTCTCTACCCCCATATCGACGACCTGCTGGAACTGCGGCATCAGGCCCATACCCTTGGTCTGGCTTCGCACCACCTGGTCAACTCCAGTTTCAGCGGTCTCTATTCATCAGTGTTCCGTGGCACCGGTCTCGATTTCGAGGAGGTGCGCGAATACCGGGAGGGCGACGATATCCGCAATATGGAGTGGAACGTCACCGCCCGCACCAATGTTCCCCACCTCAAGATCTTCCGTGAGGAGCGGGAGCGCAGCGTAGTGCTCTGCGTGGACAAGGGACCACACATGAGCTTTGGCACCCGTGGTACCTTCAAATCGATTCAGGCCGCCAAGGCTGCAGCCCTGCTCGGCTGGGCAGCCTCGCGGCTCAATGATCGGGTAGGTGGCATGCTGTTCGGCGACGCCGGGATCGGCATGCAGTATATCCGTCCCACCAAGGGCCGCCGCGCCCTCTGGCGCCTGCTGCACTCCCTCACTACCGAGGGCAGCCAGGAGAAACGACAGATCGACTGTCTCTCCGAAGCATTGCAGAAGGCGGACCGGGGTACCCCCACCGGCTCGTTGATCTTCGTTATTGCCGATTTGAATCGGGAGATAGCCGGTCTGGAGCAAACACTGGGACGTCTCTGCCAACACCACACACTGGTATTGATCCCGGTAGACGATCCCGCAGAAAGCGAAATTCCTGAGATGGGCAGGGTCACGTTTACTGGACCGGATGGGGAGCTGATAGAGGTAGATACCCGTGATCAACAGGCCCGTGACCGCTACCGTGAAATCTGGCAGCAGCGCCGCAGCACACTCGAGGCACTCTGCAACCGCCTTGGTGTGCCCTTGATGCCCGTCAGCACCGACGAAGAGATCCACATCACCCTGACCCACGCACTTGCCCGTCACTTCGGCGCGCGCTAGTTGTTGATATGGACTCACTGCGCGACATTCATACAATCGACCCCGCCTCCTGGTGGCCCCTGGCCATTGGCTGGTGGCTCTCCGCCCTGGGCATCGTTCTCTTCGTTCTGCTCGTCATGTGGCTGCTGCGTCAGCGCAGGCTCTATCCCCTCGGACGCTGGCAGAAAGATGCCCGCCGTCGATTGCTGCAACTAAAACGCAAACTCAAAATCCAGGCCACCAAAGAGGTTGCCGGGGAGCTCTCTGAACTGCTACGCCGCATCGCCATCGCCCGCTGCGGCCGGCCCCATGCAGCAGCTCTGACCGGGGATGCCTGGTTGCTGTGGCTGAAGAAGAATGACAAATCAGGCTTTGACTGGCAGCAGAATGGCAAACTGCTGCTGCAACTCCCCTACGCCCCACCGGGACTCGATACCGATCGTGCCGCCCTTGGCCGCCTGATCGATGCCGCCATCCGCTGGGTCAGCAGTGAGGGAGCCTGTCATGTTTGAATTTTACTGGCCCTGGATGGCACTACTGCTGGTCCTACCGTTCCTGATACGACTCTTCTGGCAGCGCCCGAAGAGTGAGGAGCAAGCGTTGACGGAGGGCAATCAGACCACCCTGCTTCACCCTTCACTCGCGCATCTGCAGGAGGCCTTTCAGACCCGGCGACCCGGTACTCCCATCAGCGCCCTACTCTACCGGATCCTACTCAGCCTGCTCTGGATCTCCCTGGTGCTCGCACTGATGCGCCCCCAGTGGCTCGAACCCTACACGGAGAATCGCACTGCCGGTTACGACCTGATGCTGGCAGTGGACGCCTCCCACTCCATGGACGCCCTCGACTTCACTGTCAAAGGCAAACAGGTAAGCCGCATGCAGGTGGTGAAAGGCGTCGTAGGTAAATTCATCGATGGACGCAAGGGAGACCGCATCGGCCTGGTTATCTTCGGCAGTCAGGCCTATGTATTGTCGCCTCTGAGCTTCGACCGCCGGGCGGTAAGCAGCCTGCTCAACGACGTGATTCCCACTATCGCCGGCAATGGTACGGCCATGGGTGATGCCCTCGGACTGGGCGTCAAAAAACTGCGTGATCGCCCGGAAGGCTCGCGGGTGCTATTACTGATCGCCGACGGCGAGAACACTGCAGGTACCATCCCCCCGCTGAAAGCGGCACAGTTAGCAGCTAGGGAAGGCATCCGTATCTACAGCATCGGCGTCGGCAGCGATCGTGAAGAGGTACCGATCATGGAAAACGGACGGCTGATCTATCGCAGCGACCTCGGCTTCAATGAAGAGGTAATGCGGCAGATTGCGGAAACCTCCGGCGGCGCCTACTTCCGGGGTACTGACACTGCGGCCCTGGAGAAGATCTACCAGCGTATCGACGAGCTGGAGAAGACCGAAGCGGAGTCCCGCACCATCTTCATTCCACAGCCGCTCTACCATTGGCCCCTCGGCATCGGGCTTATCTGCCTGCTGGTCATGGGACTCTTTCCGGAGGGTCGCAAACGCACCTTGAAGGGAGGTGGCTATGCCTGAAGCAGCCTTCCATTTTGCCCGCCCGGAGTGGCTATTCGCCCTGCTTGGACTACTGCCCGTGCTCGGCTGGCTGATCTTCAGCGTCACCCGTCCCAGCAAGGGGCCAATCCATCTCTACGCCGATGAGCACTTGCTGCCCCACCTCACCGGTGTACGGGAGCTTGAGGTCAATGAACGCTGGGGACGTTTTATCCGCTGGGCACTGTTGTGGATTCTTGCAGTGATCGCCATGTCCGGCCCCCGCTGGGACTACACTGACGTGGAGGCATTTACCCCCGGCAGCGACCTGATCATTCTAATGGACATCTCCCGCTCCATGGAGGTGGCCGACGTGCAACCCTCACGCCTTGGCCGTGCCCGCCAGGAGATCCAGGATCTGGTACAGCTCAACCGGGAGGTCCGCATCGGCCTGATCGCCTTCGCTTCAGTCTCCCACATCGTCTCACCCATTACGGAAGACGGCCAGAGCATCCTCAACGCCCTGCCTGCTCTCTCCACCGACCTGACTCGATTGCAGGGCAGCCGTCTGCATACTGCACTGGACAAGGCGGAACAGCTGCTCAAAGGCCAGCCCAGCGAGGGCGGACGCTCGATTCTGCTGATCAGCGACGGCGACTTCGATGAGCCCGGCCTCGCCAATCGAGCCAAAGCCCTGGCGGCAGACGGTATCCGCCTGCATGTGCTCGGCATCGGCACCAGTGGCGGAGGCCCGGTACCCGCACCTACCGGCCAGAGCGACCTGATGCGCGACCGCGCAGGCAAGATTATCGAATCCCGGCTCAACGAGCCGTTGCTCAAACAGCTGGCATCAACCGGCAACGGCCACTATCTACAGGCAAATTTTCGCGATGATGACAGCCGCACCCTTCTCACCCTCGCTGCCTCCGACGCTGCAGAAGCGGTAGCCACTGATGAGAAGACCAGGATCTGGAACGAACGATTTTACTGGATGCTGATTCCACTAGTACTGCTGTTGCTGCCCACTTTTCGGCGCCGGCAAACGGAGGGGGGTCTATGAACAGGCGCTTCATCCCACTCCTCCCACTCCTGCTTCTGATTGGTGCCCCCACACAAGCCGAGTGGTTCCGCAACAGCGAACAGATCGCCGAGGACGCCTATCAGCAGGGGCACTATGAAGAGGCGGCAAAGGATTTCAGCGACCCCTATCGCCGTGGTGTGGCCCAATACCGGGCGGGTAACTATGCTGCGGCGGCCGAAAGTTTTGCCGCTGTTGAGCGGGACGAGGTTGAGCAGGATGCACGCTACAACCTGGGCAATGCACGTTTCAGGTTGGAGGACTATCCAGGCGCTGTCGAAGCCTACGAGTCGGTCTTGGCAGATGAACCCAAACATGAGGATGCCGGTTACAACCTGGCGCTTACACGTACCCTGATGGCCAAGGAACAGCTCGAAGAGGATGAGTTGACCGAAGAAGAAAAGGCGGAGCAGGAAAAAAAGAAACAGGAAAAGAAAGAACAGCAAGGAGAGGAGGAGTCCGAGGAACAGAAGGAATCCGGCGAACAGGAGTCCGAGGAGCAGAAGGAATCCGGCGAACAGGAGTCCGAGGAGCAGAAGGAATCCGGCGAACAGGAGTCCGAGGAGCAGAAGGAATCCGGCGAACAAGAGTCCGAGGAGCAGAAGGAATCCGGCGAACAGGAGTCCGAGGAGCAGAAGGAATCCGGCGAACAGGAGTCCGAGGAGCAGAAGGAATCCGGCGAACAGGAGTCCGAGGAGCAGAAGGAATCCGGCGAACAGGAG
>JAESPE010000119.1 GCA_016756835.1 gamma proteobacterium endosymbiont of Lamellibrachia anaximandri
GCTTCGTAACTTCCATCTTCTCAGAACGGGGGCAGGATGCTCTACCCTCAAATCCCAGACAAATTTCCTCTATCGCAATGAATCCGCTATATTTCTACCCACAAATTTTCCTGAAGAGCCCTTATTTCCTCTGATTTGAAAGCATCTCCCAATCTTTCCATCTTTATCCCCAAGCGGCTGGAATAGCTCTGTCTGAATATGATGATTCGCGCGATTAAATTTGTGGTAAATGTTCTTCCTATTAGTTGCCTTTGTCAAAATAGATGGCGCAATGCTTCGCAAAACTCTAGCTATAGAGCGAGTGCAAGCGGCTGGCAATACGGCTGGTATCCACCAGCTCTTTGCGGGGATAGCGCACGATGACGCCACAGCGGCGGGTCTTGCCGATGCGGATATTGGCATAGGGCACCTGATGGCCAGCATCCGCATCGACTACAACGTTGATGCGGTTGAGGCAGTCTTCATGGCTCTCCAGGCCGCAGTAGTCTGGCGAGTGGTTGAGTACATCAATGAGCAGATCGAGATAATCATTGATGGTTTCCAGTCTCCGGCGTAGCTTTGCAAGCTTCTGCTCTATCTCGGCCAGTTGTCGGGAGTATAAGCCTCCTGTTGCAACGTCAGAGGATTTCTCGTGCAGAAAATCGAGGCCACTACGCTCGGCATGGCGGGTCTTGATCTCCATTTTCAGATGGACCTTTTGCCGTTTCAGGTCGGCCTTCTCCTTGCTGTGGCGGGCCACCTTCTGCACCGCTTCGGCGAGCAGGTGCTGAAAGGCCCGTTCCCGTAGATCGCGGCGCACTTCGATCTCTGACTCGGCAGGTTTAACCAGATGATGGTCGGAGAAGTAGACCACGTCCTGCATCACATCACTCTGCACCATATCCCCCCTCAGGGCGTGACCGGGGCGGGTCTTCCTGTGCCGGGTCATGACCATCAGGGCGTAAATATACTCAAGGTTGGCTTGGGCTGGTTGGTCTGAAAAAGCGCGGAATTCGGTACTGTGACTAAAGAGATGTTCGAGCTTTTCGGAGGAACCGAAATAGGCGTGGACCCTGGGATCTGCGCCGTAGGCCTTGGCGTTGACATCCACTGGACCAGGGATGCGCTCAATGAGGGATTCGGCATGCAGCAGGGCGCTCTCCACTGCCGGTGACAGCTTCTTGCGGTAGCCTGGGATCAGTGCGATCCGGCTGTCGAACTCTTTGATCGCCAGGTCAATGTGCTGCTCGATCTCTTCCGCCGGCAGACGGGATGTCCGGAGCTCATCTGTGGAAAAGAGTTTATGCAACCATGCCAGCACTATCGACTACCTGTTGTTCTGCCTTCCAAGACTATAGCTGACAGTGGCTGCAAGGGGGAGTTTTGTTGCTTATTGCCCAGATCGAAGACATCCTGGAGGAAGTGGTGGAAGAGATCCAGGACGAGTACGATGCCGGGGAGCCCGAGATACAATTGATCCAGCGGCAGGAGGACGGCACTCTACTAGTGAACGCCAGGGTTGATCTGTCAAATTTGGCCGAGGAATCAGGCATCGCTTTGCCAAAGGACCGCTACTCCAGTCTGGCAGGTTTTTTGTTGGAGAAGGCGGGCGAGATTCCATCGGCGGGCAGCAGTATCGAATACAAGAAACTCAAGTTGATAATGGCTATTACCTTAGTAAATTAGTAAGGTATATCTTCTTGTCAAACCGAAAAACTCATGAATAAAAAATGGTTGTTCGCAGGTTCAAAGAACGGTGGGTTGTAACTAGCCGAGCGAAGGCGGCAAGAAACTTTGATATTAATGCTCAGACGCATGACGTTGAGTAAAGGAACATCAGGCAGATGAAACTCAGGCTTTCAGAGGCAATAGCAAATTGACGCTTGATCAGGAAGAGGTCAATGGTTGGCATGACGGACGCAGGGTGCAACCCACTGCTCCAGACCATGAATAGACCAGGTACCGCACACTCACACTTCTCCCTGAAAGATATCATCATGGCCTTCCCTGGCCACCATGAAAACGCCTACTGAGAACGTGACTGGCGGTGCTGGGCCTGCATCTGCAGAAACTCAGACTCTTTCACCACGCCATCGCCATCCTGGTCAACTTCACTGAAAGGCCGTGCGTTTTTCAAACCTCTCATCATGTAGCCTTGCTTGGCGCGTTCGCTGATTCGCCGGCCACGAGCCTCGATGAATTCATCCTCGGTCATGGCACCATCACCATTAAGATCGAATTCAGCGAATGAGGGCATATTCCGCCCCCTGCCTGCACCACGCCCGGAAGCCATCTCAGCCCCCTTTCCAGATCCCTTTCCATTGGGCCGTTGTGACATTTGCTGCTGCCGAAATGCGGCCATTTCGTCCGAACCCAGAACGCCATCTGCATTGAGGTCTAACTGTTCGAATGTTGGGGCCTTGGCGGCATTGCGCATCGGCCGCCCCTCGGCGGCGCGTGCTGCCCTTCGTTCGTTGCGAAGGGCATTGAATTCATCTGTAGTGATAGCTCCGCTGCCGTCACGATCATAGGCCTCAAACGGTACAGGTCCCCGCTGAAGATAGCTGGGCGACTGAGCTGCGGCAAACAATGCTGTCCCACTCAACAGGATCGTAAAAATTGATTTATATAACATCTTCATATCGACTCTCCAAAAAACGGCATACTTGCCGGACTACATCCCGAAAAACTCCTTACTATTGGGGAATATTAAACCAACAAGCTGAAACCTAGCTGAAAGCCACTCCCTGTAGTGCAAGCAAAGCCATCTGAGGTCCATTGCCATGAGTGATGACCCGTTCGTGTTTACAGACAATCGGCGCCAATGCTTCAGCCGCAGTCCTTACATTTTGTCGTTGATTATCCGCAGTTAAGGGTTCTAGCTATGACGATACACATGCTTCAATCACCTACGGTCACTCATTGTAATGAATCGCTCCAGTCCCTCCCGGTAACTGTCGCCACTCTGCAGGAACCCCATATTGTGGCTTCCGCCGATCTCCAGAAACCGTTTCGGTTGACGGGCCGCCTGGTAGAGCTGCTGCCCATGCTTAAAAGGGATGATTTCGTCGTCCGGACTATGAACCACCAGAACCGGGCAGCTGACAGATTCAAGATAAGCCCTGGTATCAAATTGGAAACGTGACAGCCAACGCACCGGAAACATGGGGTAGAGATCTGCTGCCATATCCGGCACTGAAGTGAAGGCAGATTCCAGAATCAGGCCTCTGACTGGATAACTTGAGGCGAGACGGGCGGCAACAGCGCCCCCCAGGGAACGACCGAACAGCAGTATATCCTCTGGAGGTATCTTCTTCTGCTCAGTCAGCAGGCGCCATGCGGCCTCTGCATCCCGGTAATTTCCCACTTCTGTCGGACGGCCTTCGCTCTGACCGAAGCCGCGATAATCGATAATCAGTACCGCCAGACCAAGCCGGTGAAAAATCTCCAGGGAATCCAGGCGATGTGAGATATTGCCGGCATTGCCGTGAAAAAAGAGCAGTGTGGCCCGCGGCTTTTCGAGCGGCAGAAACCAGCCATGCAGGGTTATGCCATCGTCGGTGGTGAGTGTGATCGTCTCGAAACTCAGCCCGACTTGATCTGGCGTAGCCATGATCGCCCTGGTAGGCAGGCTGGGATAGTAGAGCAGGCGGGACTGGGAAAAATAGAGTACCAGCAGCAGTGCCCCATAGACCGCCACCACTATCGCCACAAACGGCCATAGACTCTCCAGCGAAAAACGTGGCATTGGACGATGCTCCCCTGCTTACTTCACCTTGGTGCTTGCTAACACTATGCGGATACCCATATAACTCAAACCGCTATTCCACTCTGACACATCCAGGTCCGCTGATCATGCTTCTTCCACCCGCTTGCGGCATTACCTCTATCTGGGTGGCGATTCGCTCTTTGAGGGCTGAGACATGGGAGATCACACCGATCAATTTGCCATCCTGCTGCAAGCCGGCGAGGGTCTCCAAAGCTGTATCCAGAGCCTCTTCATCCAGGGTGCCGAACCCTTCATCCAGGAACAGTGAGTCCACCCGGACGTTTTTACTGGCCATCTGGGAGAGACCAAGCGCCAGGGAGAGACTGACGATAAAACTCTCACCCCCCGACAGGTTCTTGGTTGAACGAATCTCACCCGCCTGGTAGTTATCCACCACGTTGAGTTCCAACGGCTGCCCGTCATCCCTGATCAGAAGGTAGCGATCGGTCATTTTCTGCAGTTGCCGGTTAGCATGCCCGACCATCATTTCGAAGGTCAAACCTTGGGCGAAGTTGCGATACTTCTTGCCATCTGCCGAACCGATGAGTTCATGCAGAAGATCCCAGCGCAAACATTCACGTTTTTGTGCGTCGATCAGCTTGGTTCGATCTTGTTGTTTGCGCCTCAGAGCCTCATTGTCGGCCAACTTCTGCCGCATGCCGCCAACCTCCTGCTGGAGGCTCTTTCGGCGACTTACAAGTGCCTCCAACTCCTGCTTGAGCATGTCGCGAGGTTGATCCGTCATCTGTTTTTTTCGTTCGATATCCAGCAATGATGATCTATCCCGGCTCCTTGCATTCAACTCTGTTTGCTCAGTTGCCAGCCGTTGGGCTTGCTGCATCAGATTGTTACGTTCTTCTTCGGGCAGACAGGCCGCTTGATAGCTGGTTTCATCGGTGAAGTCGAATTGGCCAAGTCGAACCTGGAACGCCTCCTGACTCTGTTTCAACTGATCAGCCCTGCCGAGCATCGTCTTTTCAATCAACACAATCGCGGCTTTCAGTTTGCCCTGCTCCCCTGTTGCAAGATGAAATAACTGACGGGACTCTTCGAGTTGTTTTTCTGCCTCTTCAACAGAGGTGGAGAGACGGGTCTCTTCAGCATCCGGGTTCTTATCTTCAAAAAGCGCGAGCCGATCCTGGGTCAGGGAGTTCTGTTCACGTTTCAGGTTACTCAGAATCTCCCGTTGTTCTATCAGAACAGCCTCTGATGTGTTGATTTGCGTGGCTTGATGCTCTGTCTGCAACTCCAGGTTGGAGATGTGAATTTCAAGATCATTCTGCTGTCTCTGCCGATCAAGCCATTGATCCTGCCGTGTAATCAGCTCAGCCTGAATCGGGTCCAGCGCATCCATGGGCAGCGCCTGGAAACCGTAGACCCGCACATCTTGCAGCGTCTTCTCCTGAGCTTTCTGCAGCTGGATTTTGAGTGCATCCAACGCATCTTTCTGGCCATCGACTGCCTCTCCTGCTGCGTGTTCTTTATACAGCAAACCTTGGACTTCCTGCTCTGACTGGCCCAGCGTCTCTCTTCTCTCTTCAATCAATTCACGTAAGGAGGCAATCTCCTTCTCGTATCTCTCAGCAGCCGACACGGCCTTTGAGGTCGTCTCAAGTTTTTCGCTATTCTCCTGCTGTAACCGCAGTAAGGTATCTGCCGGATCGTCGCCCCCATCCTCAACAACAGCAAGCACCCTGAACCCCTCATGAATTTGCTGCTCTTCGGTGCTGACCCTGTCTCTGACTTCCTGTTGCAGGGTCCCGTTTTGTTGTAGGTCTTTGCGGGTTTCCGCCTGTTTAATCTGGAGACCAGAACGCCTGTCACGGGTCTGTTTTAAATCCTCTCTCACACGCTTCAGTTCAGTTGCAGTCTCATCCGTGGCGGGAATATTTCCTTCTGCATACGGGTGTTCCTCTGCACCGCAAAGGGGGCAGACCTCACCATCCTGAAGTTGCTGCCGGGCCTCCTCAAAGCTCTGGATTCGGGTCAGCAGGGAGAGCTGTGTTTCCAACAGCAGCAACTCCCGCTCCAAGGCCGCGAGTCTCTCAGTTTGTTCCATTATCTGCTTGGCCAACGGAGCCTCTTCGGCAGTGAGTTTTTCATGTTGGCGATTGAGTTGACCGAGGCTAATGCGTGATTCATTCAGCGACATCAGTGATTTGCCGGTCTCTCTCAGCAGTGACTCTCTCTCTTTGAGATCAGAGAGGAAGTTTCGCCATGCTGAAACCTCTCGTTCAGCGAGAATATCAGCCAGTCCATTCTGCTGTTGAAGCAGTTTTTTCCGGATAACTTCGAGGGCATCTTTTTGTCCCTGTAGCGTTATTGATTGTTCACTCCACAATCGTGAGGCTTCTCTCTTTTGCGTCTCGGCAGAAACCACTTCTCCGGCCTTATCACGGACATTTCCATCCAGTTCACGAAGCCAGTCAAACTGACTCAGAATCCTGGCAAGCTGTTCGACAAGTCCCTTATCCGCCTCGCTTTCTAAAAGAAGTTTCTGAACCTCTTTGAGGGTGACTTTTTTCTCATCCAGAATCCGGCAATCTTCACTGTGCTTGGTTCGATGGGTATCAAGCGTTTTTTTCGCATCTGAAACGAGATCCGCAGCCTTCTTGATAGGCGCCTTTTTTTCTCGCAGCTTGAGATCCAACTCCCGCACCTGACGGATAACAGTCAGCGTCTCTTTTTGCTCGTCTCGCTTCTGTACCAGTTTCTCACTGGCCAGCTTCAGGGTCTCTTCGGCCCGTATTACTTCGCCCTCCTGTTCTGGCAGAGCCAGCTGACACTCTTTGTGACGTTGCTGATCCGTTTCCTGCTCACGACGCAGCGAACTCAAACTGGCAAAATCGCCTGCCAATTCCAAAGCCTGCGTCGCCCGTTCAAGCTTTTCGTGCCCAGGCTGAAAGACCTTCAGGCGCATCTCCATGTCTTGCTTCTGTTTAGCAAGCAAGCCCAACTCTTTTTCAAGGGATTCGATTCCATCCAGCCAGGCGATTGCCTGACCTTTTTGATCAACCTGTTGATTCAAACCGGCCTCCTGAAGAACCATCTGCTCAAGGCCTGCTTGCAATTGCCGCTCATCCTCTTCACTCAGCAGTTGCATCCCTGCCAGCTCAGCCTGAAGGATATCCAGTTTTTCACGCTCACCAGCGCGTTGTTTATGGACCTGAATGGAGATCTGACTGTAGATCTCTGTGCCGGTAATCTGTTCCAGAATGGGAGCACGTTCGTCAGGTGCCGCCTGCAGAAAAGCCGCAAAACCTCCCTGCGCAAGCAGCATGGAGCGGGTGAAACGGTCGAAGTCCATACCGGTAACCGTTTCAATCTGATCGGCAACAGCGCGAAGTTTTGCCTCGAGAATCCGGCCTGAATCCGCATCCGCAATCTCATGTTTCGGCGTCTGCAATTCCCCGCCTGGTTTTTTGCGTGCCCTGTGCTGGCTCCAGTGGCAACGAAATCGTCCCGCTTGGGTTTCAAAGGTCACTTCGGCAAAACACTCACCAGTCTGCCGTGACATAATCTCGTTCCCGCTCTTGGTAACCTTGTTGAGACGAGGCGTTCGGCCATAAAGCGCGAGACAGATAGCATCGAGGATCGTCGTCTTGCCCGCACCGGTCGGCCCGGTTATGGCAAAGATGCCGTCGGATGAAAAAACGGGGTGTGCCAGATCAATTTCCCATTCACCGGCAAGCGAGTTCAAGTTCTTAAAACGTATCAGCAGTATGCGCATTTTCCGTCTCTATTCTGCCTGGGTATCGGCTTGGTTGAGAACGGTAATCGTCTCCTGATAGGCCAGCAGAAGTTCAGGGCGCTGCGTTTCCGGCACCTCATGCGCCTCAAGACATCGTGCAAAGACATCATTGACATTCAGATCGTCGAGGGTTTCGTTATCGTGAATTCGGTTGAGCACCCGGTCTATGATCCGGTTATTCTTCACACGAAGAATCTCCAGGTTGGTCTCTGCTATCGCAGCTTCGAGTCGTTCACGCAGATCACCGATCACTTCCCCGCCTTCATAGACGATCTCTAACCATGCCTGACTTTGTGTTGCGGACAGCGCCAGAATCCGGGCGGATATCTCATCCCAGTCACCCTGTATGCGTTCAAGCCGTTGGAAAACCGGTGCCTTGATCAGCGCCACTGTTGCCTCTCTGCCGGCAAACGCTACGAGACAGACACTCTTCTCCTGGGTGGCTTCTCCAAAGCCCATCGGCAGCGGAGACCCGCTATAGCGCATGATCTCTGAAGCATTGACCTTCTGCGGGACATGGAGGTGGCCCAGCGCTAGATAGTCGATACATTCCGGGAAGATTCCCGAAGTCACATGGGCAAGTGACCCGACATATAGCTCGCGGACACCATCACCATCAACCGTTTGTCCCCCGGCGGCAAAGAGATGCCCCATTGCAATAATGGGAACCTCGATACCCAATGCGTTACGTTTCTGTTCAGCCAGGTCACACACCTCAGCATAGTGGGTGCGTATGCCCTCGATCAGTTTCTGTTCCTTGTCGTCAATACTCTCACCGGCTTCCGCCACTCGAATATCGCGATCCCTCAGATAGGGCACTGCACAAACAATGAGTTCCGGGGAGCCTTCACGATTTTGCAGTAGCAGAACTTCATCTTCGCTGCTCTCGCCGGTCGAGCCGATGACGTGAACGTCAAGCGCGCGCAAGAGTTCCTTGGGGGCATTCAGAAAGGAGGGAGAGTCGTGGTTACCCGCAATCACGATGACATGGCGGCAGGATGAGGCTGCCACACGGCACAAGAACCGGTAATAGAGCGCCTGAGCACGATTGCTCGGTGTGCTTGTATCGAAGACATCGCCGGCCACGAGCAGTGCATCCACCTGCTCCTGATCGATTGTCTCCGCCAGCCATGAGAGGAACGCATCGAACTCCTGGTAGCGTTTGCGTCCATAAAGTGCCCGGCCAATATGCCAGTCTGATGTATGGAGGATTTTCATTCCATTGCCTCACCAAAATGGTGCATATTCTACTAGGAGTCTGTCGGGTTTATCCGTTTGGAGCGAAAATCACTGGGGGCGGATCAAATCAGTTTATCGAACGAGGCGAATAGCGAGCCTATTCAACGAGTTCGATAAACTGAGTTGATCGCCATCCAGGGATTTGCAGCCAAACAGTGTTAAATCCGACAGACTCCTAAGGCTTCAATTCGCTTTCCTGCTGTTATTGTTGCATTTAATTGGGATGAATCAACCTGGGTTACCAGACCCACTCGGGTGACTTTGGCAGAGTGTCCTGATTTGGAAGGAAACCGTCATGGGAATCTATGCCGGGATTGGAACTGGTGCATCCGGCAAGAGCTGGTGGCAGCACCAAGCCAGCAGATTTAACCTGCTGGCCGGTACTGCAAAATACAACATGGTTACCAGGCCCTAGCAGATGGCGCCCGTGCTGCATCCACTGGCGGGTATCGCTGCAAGTAACGCACGGACCAATGCGGGTGGCAACGGGCGGGAGAATTCACCCATCTCAATTTTTATCTGTGATGTAACGACCCGCGCCGGACTAACATGGATCTCACCATCTGCCTTGATGATAGCTGTGCCTTTTTGATCAGAGAACGGTGTCCGCAAAACCACACTGTTTTTTCCAAGCAGATGGACATCATTCGACAGTTCCAGCTGAATATCTTCATACTTTCCGACAGATATCATACGGCCATCAAGACGTTGAACAGTAGAAGCAAGGAGATCGAGTTGGACAAGCTTTCCAGCCTTGTTCTCATACAAAACCTGCTGTCTGCCCTGGGCATCTATTCCAGTAATCTTTCTTACCTGAACGAGAACTGTGACCTCCCTACTCAGTAAGGCATTGTTTATGAGATCACTAATACTGTATTGCTTATCAGGTTGCACAGGATCAGCTGATCCTGTTGATACCAACAGAATTGAAGCGGCACACACGTGCAACATATATTTGATCAGGGACATACTTACATCCTCCAATAGCTGTTTTCTTTAGGAGACCAGGTTAAAGCTACGGCCTTTCGGCATCAGGATATAATTTGGGAAAAATATCCTAATTACCAAGCTAGAGCAGGTTTCTTAAGGGGGGATTAAAGGTCATTCCCGGAAAGCTTTTTTGCCAACTCCGTCACAGTACAAGAAACATACTTTATGCATCGATGATAATTCATATTCATATGAACCTGCCGGCACCGCGCCGCGGTCTCGATGAGTTGGGGAAGGATCAAACCAATAATTGCCTTTGGAGAACTGAGGTAAGAAGCATATTGGCACAGAACATCACTGAACTATCGGCGGTACGATTGGGCCTGTAGCACGCCGCAGAAGCAAATCCTCCCTAATTCCGGTGACTGTCTTTGAACAAATTTTGTATTTGCACGAACTGTAGTGTTAGCATCGACCTTCAAGAAACCTGGAGATTACTGTGGAATTCCTGCTGGCAATGCCGTTCGGGATTGCCACGAGGCAGAAGTTGGATGAGCGAGTGACCGGATTTTCCAGAGCGGGATCCGGAATCGGGCCGAACAGGCTTGAATGATAGGCACAGCAAGTGAGTCTTCGACCTCGTGAAAGATTTTGGGACATCCCAGTCCCCAAAATCGACTCGGCCTTCGACAGCCTGTTTGTGCCCCGGCCGTCCCGGTCACTGGCACTACGCGACAACCTCGCAA
>JAESPE010000012.1 GCA_016756835.1 gamma proteobacterium endosymbiont of Lamellibrachia anaximandri
CTTCCCCTCTGGCGCAAGGCACGCCGGGTAAGCAGTGCGGCCTCGCGGCTACCGGGGACTACCAGCCTTCGCTTCGCTCTCCATGGCTGGCAGCGAATGCCTGCGTATCCACGCCCCCCAAAAAGCACCCATTCCCGTGAACAGGCACCCAACTTGAACACCAGAAAGAGACAAACGATCAATAATCTGCTACGCGTACATAAATAGTCCAGGCTTCAGTCCAACTGAAGATGGTCGCTAAAGCCAGTGTGGCATAATCGTTTACACTCAATCTGTTCATGCGGAACAACCGAATGGAAAAAATACGTTTTCAACAACAGCTCCAGGCCTATGGACAGTGGAAGGCAAATATCCTTCGCACCATCAGCGAGTATGGCCCTTGGCTGGAACAGAACGGCATGTCTACGCCGGAGACCCAGACTCGCATCACCCAGACCATGGAGATGCTGAAGCATGATCGCCTCACCATCGCCTTCGTCGCTGAATTCTCCCGTGGCAAAACCGAACTCATCAACGCCATCTTCTTTGCCGACCATGGACGACGCCTGCTGCCTTCCAGCGCTGGCCGCACCACCATGTGTCCGACAGAGATATTCTTTGATCACAAGCGTGAAGAGGCCTATGTCCGACTATTGCCGATCGAGACGCGGCTTCAGGACACTTTGATTTCAGATCTCCGCAAGGATGAAAAGCAGTGGGTTCACTATCCACTGGAGACCGAGTCAGTGGAGCAGATGGAGGCCTCACTCGGCGAGGTGATGCAAACCAAGATGGTCACCGTGGAAGAAGCCACGCATCTCGGCCTCTACAGCCCTGCTCTGCACCCGCATCAGAAAAAACCGCCGAAACTGATCGAAATCCCAAAATGGCGCCATGCCCTGATCAGCTATCCGCACACACTTCTGAAACAGGGTTTGACCATTCTCGATACTCCGGGACTCAACGCCTTGGGAAGCGAGCCTGAGCTGACACTGAACATGCTGCCCTCGGCCCAGGCAGTACTCTTTGTGCTGGGTGCCGATACCGGCGTCACCCGTAGTGACATGGAGATCTGGCAACACCATATCAAAGGCTTTCAGAGCGGCAGGCAGCGCGGCCTGATGGTGGTACTCAACAAGATCGACACCCTGTGGGACGACCTGCTGGAACCGGAGGAGATCAGCGCGACCATCTCCAGACAGCAAGGGGAAACCGCCAAGATGCTCGGCGTCTCCGAAAGCGCTGTGTTCCCCATTTCCGCCCAGAAGGGGCTGGTAGCCAAGGTCCGCCACGAGAGCGAACTGCTGGATAAAAGCGGTCTGCTCTCCCTGGAGAGCCATCTGGCTACCGATGTCCTGGGCATAAAACAGCAGATCATCCTTGATACCGTTGGCGCCGATATAGGCCAGATGCTGGACAACAGCCGCAGCGTACTCTCCGGCAAGCTCACCAATGCAAAAAAACAGTTGGAAGAGTTGGAGGAGTTGAGCGGCAAAAGCGACGATGTCATCAACAACCTGATGGAGAAGACCCGGGAGGAACAGTCCCAGTATATGCATGACGTCGAGAGTTTTCAGGCAAGCCGTCAGAAGCTGAAGGGGCAAGCGGACAACTTACGGGCAGCACTTGACCTGGATACGCTGGACAACATCATCAACCGCAGTCGTCGTGAAATGACAAACAGCTGGACCACTCATGGCATGAAGACGGTAATGAAAAACCTCTTCGAAGAGGTCCGCCGAAACATGCACACCGTAGTGTCACAAAGCGAACAGACCCGTAAGCTGATCCGCTCCATCTACCGAAAATTTCAGAATGAACACGGCTTTGCGGTCATCCAGCCCAAAATGTTCTCCATTGTGAAATACCGCGTGGAACTGGAACTGCTGCACCAGGAAGCGGAAGTTTTCCGCAACAGCCCGGTTACCGCAATGATGGAGCAGGGCTTTGTGATTAAACGCTTCTATGCCGCGCTGGTCAGCCGGGCTAGGCACATCTTCCACCGCGCCAGTGATGACATTAACAATTGGCTGGTCACCACCCTGGAGCCCCTGGTTTTGCAGATCCGGGATCACAAGGAGATGATGGAGAAGAGGCTCAACAACCTGCAGAAGATCGGCCAGTCCCGCAACACCCTGCAGTTCAGAATCGTTGAACTTCAGGACCAGTACACCGAAGCAGCCCGCCAGCTTACATCCCTTCGCAACATGGCAAACCGACTAAACAACAGTGAACTACTGAACAAAGAGAAACGGCCACGCCCCCGGCTGGTGCCCAGGCAAAATGCCTCGTAAACTACGACTGCTCTCTCCATGTGACAATTATAGGCCAGCGCCTTGCCGTGAACGTTGGCAGGCTATCTGAACTCGCAATTCCCACATGGATAGAGCACAATGCGTTCATAATAAATACAATCTCTGCTTGCAACCCCGATTCCGGAAAAAAACTACTACCTGTATCACTCCATAGGAGGAGATTTTTATGTTTTTGCACAGCTTCCGTCTGCTGGTCCTGACGACACTCTGTCTGCTTTCACTCAATACCCTGGCAGAGAACAGCACAAGCATCCCAGGATACAAAATCCATCACAACGCCATTCCCAGCGCATTCCTCGATTCCGGGGTCGCCAATCAATATCATATTCAGCGCAGTAAATATCGTGGCATGCTCAATGTCAGCGTCATCAAAGAGGCCCCAGGCACTACAGGCAAAGCGGTGAGCGCAATTATCCTCGCCAAAGCCGTCAACATACGCGGCCAGCTAATCAGCATTCCCATGCGCAAAGTCTCTGAACCCAATGCCATCTACTACATCGGCGAATTCCGTATCGCGGATCAGGAGACCCTGAATTTTACCCTGGAGGTCAAACCCGCAGGCGAGACACGCTTCTATACCGCAAAACTCAAGCAGCAGTTTTTCATCGACTGACAGAAAAAACAGTAGGCCTGATCAAGCGTAGCGGATCAGGCAAAGACCCGGCACAGCAAACTGTGCTTTCCGGTTCCGCAGGCTTGAACCGGCCTACCTTTTTTCACCAAACATTTAACTTCCTGCAAGCGCCAGCTCAATCTGCGACGCTTTAACCGGCTGCACAAGAACAGCGTGCAGGGGGAATATCTCGTTGAGCTTGCCCACATATTCACGCTCGGATTTCTCCACCAGCACGATCACCCGCGTCTCTGGGGCATACTTCTGCAGGCTGAACAGAAAGACATCCAGGTTACTGATGTTGATGCCGGCGTAGTTATTGGCATACCCGTAGAAAAACTCAGCCACCACGATATCCGGCTGTTGCCGTTTCAGTTCGCTCATCACCTTACGCATCGAACGAAACTCGATCTGACGAATACCCAGCCGCCGATAGAGCGCAGAGAAATCGGGGTGTGTTGGGGATTCGAGAATCGAAAACAGCGCGGTATCGGACATCACAAACCCTTCGGCTAGAAAGACCGCCACAAAGTCACCAGACCAAATAGAATCACGAGCAATCCGGCCCCTCGGCGCACCCGTATATCCTTGGTCCAGCGGGCAAGGCTACCTGCCACCAACCCCATGGCAAAGAGGTTGGGCAGGGTCCCGAGACCAAATGCCAGCATCAGTCCAGCCCCCTTGAGCACACTGCCGGCCGAGACGGTCCAAACCAGCATGCTGTAGACAAGGCCGCAGGGAATCCAGCCCCAGAACACGCCCAACAACCAGGCCTGCCCCGGTGTATTGACCGGCAGCAGTCTGCGCGCATAGGGTTCGATGCGTTGCCAGAGCGCACCGCCTGCCTTTTCAATGCGGGACAACCCAGCCCACCAGCCTCCGAGATAGAGCCCGAGCAGAATCATAAAGATGCCGGCAAAAGCCAGCAGCACACGCTGTGCTATATAGACTGGGGCCACCTGAGCCAGCAACATGCCGAGTCCACCCATAATCGCCCCGGCAACAACATAGCTGGTGATGCGCCCCAGGTTATACCCGAGTTGATATGGTAGTGTGGCGCCGGCGCTGGAACGCAATTTTTCCGGCAGCCCGAAGGTCAGAGCCCCGACGATGCCACCACACATTCCGGCGCAGTGCACCCCGCCTAACAGACCCACGACAAATGCCGCCAGATATCCGCCCTGTTCAAGCATGTTTTTTATACCCGCTGGATGGAATGTAGCGCATCGCCAACAGGATCAGCAGCAACACAGGCACCCCCATCAGGGTGGTGAGAAGGAAAAAAGTCTGATAACCCATGCCGTCCACCATCACCCCTGAGAAGCCACCCAAAAATTTCGGCAACAGTAACATCACAGAGCTGAACAGGGCATATTGGGTGGCTGAGTAGGAGATATTGGTCAGGCTGGATAGATAGGCAATGAAAGCAGCTGTCGCCACACCAGCACTCAGGTTGTCGATAGAGATTACCAGGGTCAACATCGGCACATCGTGCCCCACCCCTGCCAACATGGCAAACAGCAGGTTGGTAGCAGCTGCCAACAGGCCACCCAGTAAGAGAGTGCGCATTACACCTATCCTTACCATCAGCAAACCACCAAGCCCCGCCCCGACCAGTGTCATGATCACGCCGTAGATCTTGGTGATGGTTGCCACCTCCCCTTTCGAGAACCCCATATCCACGTAGAAGACATTGGCGATAACTCCCAGTACTACATCAGATATACGGTAGGTGGCGATCAGTGCCAGGATCAACAACGCCTGCCAACGGTAGCGGCTGATAAAATCGACAAAGGGGCTGATGGCGGCATTATAGAAACCTTCGGCAAACCGGCGTAGCGCCAGGGGCAGCCACTGCTGGTGCTCGATCAGAGTGTCGGTCCGGTTTTCCCGCTCCAGAGTGTGAGAATCGGCGGTGACCTCCGGCTCGCGGATAATCAGCGTGGTAACAATACCGACCAGCATCATCAGCGCCATACTCAGGTAGGCTGCCATCCAGGCGCCCTGATGATAAATCGTATCATCCGGATCAAACAGGGCGGCAATCGCCAGCGCCCCTGCCCCACTCATGATCATGGCCAGCCGATAGCCCATCATGTAGGTGGCCGCCATGGCCCCCTGCAGGTTCTCCTCGACACTTTCGATGCGGTAGGCATCGATTACGATATCTTGTGTGGCCGAGGCAAAAGCCACGCCTAACGCAAGCAGCGCAAAGCGGGCAAGACTCTCCTGTGGATCCGACAAAGCCATGCCGACCAGGCCTGCAATGATGCAAAACTGGGAGAGCAGCATCCAACTGCGCCTTCGTCCCAGCAGACGGTTCAGCAGCGGCAGGGGCAGGCGATCCACCAGCGGCGCCCACACCCACTTGAAACCGTAGGCCAGCGCCACCCAACTGACAAAGCCTATCGTACTGCGTTCAACACCGGCTTCCCGCAGCCAGAAAGAGAGCGTGCCGAAGATCAGTAACAGCGGTAGCCCCGCGGAAAAGCCAAGGAACAGCATGCCCCGCACCCGGGGGTGCCAATAGACCCTGGAGGCATCCAGCCAGTTGGTGAGCGTACTGCTTGGGTTGGGCACTGAGACTCCTGTTGTGGTGACCAATGGATTCAATCTGCAAAAAACCGCGGCCATTATAGGCGTCTCCGGCGATCATTTCCCAAGCTATCACCTAGTGCTCTGTCAACGTAATAATTGCGGATTCAGTAATTATTACATTGATAGAGCACTTGTAGGGGTACTAAGTTACAATTCGCGCATCAACATAATCGGAAATAACCCATGCAGAATTATCAGCGCGAATTTCTTGACTTTGCCTTGGACGTGGCAGTGCTGCGCTTCGGTGAATTCACCCTAAAGTCCGGTCGTATCAGCCCCTACTTCTTTAACGCCGGGTTGTTCAATACAGGAGCCAGCCTGGCCCGCTTGGGCCGCTACTACGCCCAGGCAATCGTCGATTCCGGTATCGAGTTCGATGTGCTCTATGGACCCGCCTACAAGGGAATTCCTCTGGCCGCAGTCACCGCTGCCGCCCTCTACGACCACCACGGTCAGGACGTGCCCTATGCCTTCAATCGCAAAGAGGCCAAGGACCATGGCGAAGGCGGCATCATCGTCGGCCATGAACTGAACGGTGGCGTACTGATTATCGACGACGTCATCTCCGCAGGCACTTCGGTTAGGGAGTCGGTAGAGATCATCAAGGATCTTGGCGCCACTCCCGCCGGTGTGGTCATCGCCCTGGATCGTCAGGAGCGAGGCAAGGGGGAGCGTTCCGCCATTCAGGAGGTCGAGAGTGACTACGGCGTGCCGGTGGCCTCCATCGTGGCCCTGGAACAGTTGGTCGAATACCTGGGGGAGAAACCCGACTCCGAAGAGTCGCTATCACGCATCCGCGCCTACCGGAACGAGTACGGCGTCACCTAGCCGATAATCAACTTGCTGCCCACCAACAGGGTGACGATTTCGAAACCCCGCTTGATCCAGCGGTTCCCTTTGGTGATGGAGAGGTGGGCGCCGATGTAGCCCCCCAACAGGGAACCGATCAGCAGCACCGGCAACCACTCCCATTTGACATCCCCCAATACCCCAAGGGTGACAGCCCCGGCACCGTTCCAGAATACGCCTACCAGCACCAGCGTGTGGGCCACCGCCCGCCGATAATCGAGACCGAACCAGCGCACCAGCCAGAGGGTAACAAAAAGTCCGGTGCCGGAGGTCAATGAACCGTTAAGTACACCAATAAGAAAAAGCCCCGTCGCTCCAATCACAAACCCCGATACATTTCGATGTATTGGAACGTACGATTGCCCTAGAGAGCGTTTGCTGATCGAGTAGACACCCAGACCAAGCGTCAGGACACCCAATGCGATCTCCGCCGCTCGATCAGGCACCCGAAGGATCAGACTGGCGCCCAACACCACTCCCGGCAGCCCCGCTGCGAGCAGAAAGATCACGAACTGCCGCTCCAGTCCATCCTCCCGCAGATGCCGTATGGTTGCGCCAACGCCCAGGGCAACCGACGCAATCTTGTGGGTTGCGAGGGCAATTCCGAACGGCAATCCCAAAAAGATCAGCGCCGGCAACTGCACCAACCCGGCACCTCCCCCGGAAAATGCGGAAAAGGTGTTAGCTAACAAAGAGATAACAAAAAGGGTGAACTGTTCCACAGATAATCTATCTTAAGACCAAGTGCTCTATCCATGTGATAATTACGGGATCAACGCGCCTTGCCGTGAACGTTGACAAGCTAACTGAACGCGTAATTATCACATGGAATAGAGTACTGGGGTCGCAGTATAATCCCTCTTTAGGATATAAAGGTCGGGAACAAACGGCCGCCGCCCCAGTCACTCAAGGTCGAGAAGATACCGGGTTATTGATGGAAACAATAAACAACTTAATCAAACCATCCAGGCTTCTGCTTGCGACGATGTTGTCGCTGGCATCTGTCTCTTTGCCCGTTAACGCAGGAAAACTATACAAATGGGTTGATGAGAGCGGTCGGGTCCACTACTCCGACAGCCTGCCGCCGGAGGATGTCAGGCGAGAGCACACCTATATGGACGATCGGGGGCTGATTGTCAATAAAGTGGACGCAGCAAAAACCCAGGAAGAGATCGAACAGCAGGAGGCGCTGAAACGACTGCAGAAAGAGCAGCAGGTACTGATCGAGAAGCAGCAGGCCGCTGACCGGGTATTGCTGCGTACCTTCAGAAGCGAAGATGACATTCTGATGGCCCGGGACGGCCAACTCAGGGCAGTCGACCTCTCCCTTCAGGTGATCAACTCCAACATCAGACAACTTAAAAACAAACTCGAAGAGATGCAGCGCAATGCAGCCAGCCTGGAACTCAGCGGCGAATTGGTTTCATCTGATTATCTTCAACGGATCGACCGTAAACGCCAATCCTTGAAGGAATCATATCAATCCATCGTACATCGGGAACAGGATAAAAAAAGGATCCGCATAGCCTTTGCCGGTGACCTGGAAAGGTTCAGAGTGTTAAAACGGCTCAGCCGAAAACCGGACGACAAGCTGAAGTCAACGCAGTCCGAAGAGGGACTGAGCAACGTTTACCATTGCCAGGGGGAGAGTCTCTGCGAAACATCCTGGCAAGCTGCCAAGCAATACCTCCACGCTCATGCAACCACCCCGGTTCGAATGCTCGCAGAGAACATTCTGATGACCGGACAGCCCGTAAAAGCACAGGATATCAGCGTCACTATGTCACGCCTCACTGATTCCATAACCCGGCAGACGATCATTTTTATGGACCTGCAGTGCAAGGACACCCCTGAAGGCACAGCCTTCTGCGCCAGTGAGCCGGTGCGCCAGATAAGGGAGGGGTTTAACGCGGCAGTTGCAGAGCGTTAAGGCAGAATATTGGCAGGTGTCACGGCAGATTAAAGAGCGCGGCCTCCAGTACCCCCCATTGAGCTTCCCATTGGGTTAGAGGTGCCGTCTTGAAACGGCTGCGGCTATATTGGTGCATCCTGCCTTCAGCAGCTGCCAGCATGAGGTTTGCCGACACGCAGGCATCGACAGTCTGCAGCCCGCCTTCCCGCAGATCACCCTCCCGCAGGATCTGCTTCAGCTGGGTTTCGAGCCGGGAAAAGAATTGGCCCACCCGTGTCTGCAAGCGTTCAGTTTCGCCAACCAGCGCATCGCCAAGCAGTACCCTGGTAATGCCGGGATTGCGTTCAGAAAAGAGCAATACCAGGTAGAGCAGCCTGCCGCAGCGCAATCTGGCATCACTCTCTTCCTCCAGTATCTGGTTGATACGCACGAAGATGCTCTCCTCGGCAAAATCGATCAACCCTTCAAACATCTTCGCCTTACTGGCAAAATGCCGATAGAGCGCCGCCTCGGATATTTCTGCGGCCCGCGCCAGCGCAGCTGTGGTAATGCGGCCACCGGGGTTCTGTTCAAGTTCGCGGGCCAGCGCCTCGAGAATCAGCTGTTTGCGCGGTATCCTGCTACTCATCAGCGACGCCGGATCAGTGTCCCCACACCTTCATCGGTAAAGAGTTCCAGCAAGACGGCATGCGCCACCCGACCGTCGATGATATGAGCACTGTTTACACCGGTCTTCACCGCTTCCAGGGCGCAGCTTATCTTGGGCAACATACCGCCGTGGATTGTGCCGTCGGCGATCAGTTCATCCACCCGCTCTGCATTCAGCCCCGTCAGCAGACCACCATCCTTATCGAGCAAACCTGTAATATTGGTCAACAGGATCAACTTCTCCGCCTGCAAAACCTCCGCCATCTTGCCTGCCACCAAGTCTGCATTGATGTTATAGGAGCGTCCATCTTTACCCACACCTATAGGGGCGATGACGGGAATGAAATTACCATGCACCAGCATATCCACAATACTGACATCAATACTCTCCACCTCCCCCACATGGCCAATATCGATGATTTCGGTCGCCTCCAAATCCGGACTGATGGCGGTAATCTTCATCTTGTGGGCATGGATAAGGTCACCATCCTTGCCGGTTAACCCCACCGCCGAGCCACCTGCCCGGTTGATCAGATTGACAATATCCTTGTTGACCAGTCCACCAAGCACCATCTCCACCACATCCATGGTCTCGCTGTCGGTGACCCGCATACCCTGTACAAATTCGGAGTCCTTGCCCAACCGCTGCAACAGATTTGCAATCTGGGGGCCCCCTCCGTGCACCACTACCGGGTTGATACCCACCAGTTTCATCAGCACGATGTCGCGGGCAAAGCTGTTCTTCAGCTCTTCGTCCACCATGGCATTTCCACCGTATTTGATGACGACGGTCTTGCCGGTAAATCGTTGGATATAGGGCAGAGCAGCGGTCAGTACATGCGCAACATTGCGCGCCTGTTCAGCTTGTAGAGTCATGATGAATCAACTGTGTCAGTAAGAAAAAGCTGTTACCGAATCGGGGTCAAAACGGCAGTTTGAGATCCGGCTGCACCTGACCAAGAAGGTTGCGAAAGACATCCATTACCAGATTAAGCGCATCTTCGTCCTCCGCCTCGAAGCGGAATATCAGAGACGGGGTGGTGTTGGATGTACGCACCAGCCCCCAACCTTGCTCGAACTCAGCCCGCAGACCGTCAATTCTGAGCAGCCGTGCGCCGGGAAGGTCCGGCTGCTTGTCCAGTGCCGCCATGATGACGTCACACTCACCCTCTTTCAGGGCCACGCTGTATTCCGGGGTAGAGACACTCTCCGGCAGTTCGGCAAAGATCTCTGCGCTGCTACGGGGATCGAGGGTCAATATCTCCAACAACCTTGCCGCCGCATAGAGACCATCATCAAAACCATACCAACGCTCTGCAAACATGATGTGCCCGCTGAACTCACCCGCCAGCAGTGCCCCCGTCTCCTTCATCTTCGCCTTGAGCATGGAGTGGCCGCTTTTCCACATCAACGGCCGTCCGCCGTTGGCAAGCACCACATTTGCAAGATGACGGCTGCACTTCACGTCATAGACGATATCGCCGCCTGGCTCCCGGGAGAGAACGTCCATGGCCAGATACATCAGCACCCGGTCCGGCCAGATAATTTTGCCTGAGGAATCCACTACGCCGACCCGGTCCCCATCACCGTCGAAGGCAAAGCCGATATCAGCCTTGCTCTCCACAACCTGTTTTGCCAACGCCTGCATATTTTCGGGGCGGCTGGGATCCGGATGATGATTGGGGAAGTCCCCGTCCACTTCGCAGAACAGTTCATCCACTTCACATCCCAACTGTTGAAAAAGTTGGGTCGCCAGCACTGAGGAAGCGCCGTTGCCGCAGTCGACCACCACTTTCATTCCCCGGGCCAGACTCACATCATTAACCACCCGGTCGGTATATTCCGGAATGATACCCCGAGTTTCGAAATCCCCGTCGCCCTGCAGTAGATTGCCCTGCTGAATACGCCGGTAGATCGATTGAACCCCCTCCGAGGAGAGACTCTCACCGCCGATCACGATCTTGATACCATTATATTCCGGGGGGTTGTGACTGCCGGTCACAACCACGCCACAACCCGCGGTAAACTCATGCGCAGCGAAGTAGAGCAGAGGGGTGGGCACCAATCCCACATCGATCACATCGCGACCACTTCCCCGCAATCCCCGTACCAGCGCCTCCGCCAATCGTTCACTGGAATGCCGGCCATCACGCGCCACGACCACGGTCTGAAAACCCTGCTCGTAGATTTCACTACCGACAGCACGACCGATTGCCTCAACGCCCTCTTCATTCAGGGTGTCGTCCACCAGACCACGGATATCATAGGCTCTGAAGATTGACTCGGGGACAGCCGTCACCGGGGCAGACGATAGAGCCGTCGTACGAACCGGAGGTAAACTGCGCGAATCCTCAGCCATATCAGAAGCTGAAAACAGATCTTCATCCACCGTAATGCCATGGGTGGATCCGGCATCACGCTTGCGTTTGGCGCGACGTTCGATGCGGCGTGTTCTGACCTCACGCGCCTGGTGTTCCAATATTTCAAGCGTGGCCTGCATATCCAGAAGACGGGCCATATGGCGTGAGGGCGATTTGCCTCTCATCACGCTTTCCATGAGTTCCAGAATGCTGTACTGATCCTTTTTCAAGGCCCTGCGCATGCCTTCCGCAAGCAGGAAGAGCAGCGCCGCACTCAAGACAATCGCCACCAGCCCTGGCAGCAGCAACATCAGGTCATTGGTGAATCCCTCTTTGCCGACTGACGATTTCCAGTAGGCCACTTCCCAGATACTGCCCGACACCGGCAGCGTACCATCAGGCTGTTGCTGATCAGGCGGGATACTGCCGGCCATTGCCAACACCAGCGCGCTGGCCCGATCCACAACCTGGCGCACTTCGACCCGCCCGGCATATTCCTTCACACTGTCTACCGAATCCTGCAGACCGCCAGCCGGGAAGGCTGCATGAATGACGCCCAATACGGACTCATCTTCCGGAGAGCGCACAGCCACCACCATCGCAACATATTGCTGGGCGCTACCAAACTGATGGACCTCTGCGGGGGGAGTCTGCAACTGTTTCTCGGCCTGGCGCATCAGTTCCAGGGAGGCATAACCAAGGTGCGGCATCACACTGCTATCCGGTTCACGTTGTCCGGCAGGCAGTAACCTGACACGCAAAACACCGGGCACTATCTGGGTCAGCTGATCTTCCCGTTCCCGCAAAGCCATGCGGTCATTCAGACGAAACAACGCTGTGATATTGGGATCTCTGGCTATACCTTCCAATAACTGAAGACGGAAGAGGTTTTGTTCAGAGAGCCGGCCTGCCAGCGCTTGCGCACCGGTTTCAACCTGACGTGCCGCCAGCGACTCATCCCTGTCGTGAAACTGAAGATAGACCATCGCCCAGGCCAGGATGATCAACACCATCACCCCTACTACAGCCATCAGCCAGTACCAGCGGATACCGCGGCCCGCCTGTTCTCCGCCCCTGTACGTCTGTTCGCTCTGTTTCTTCTGTCTCTTCATGACTGTACGTCAATCATCCCAGGTTAGCCTGAATATGATACCGCTCGGCGATACGCTCTGCGAGCCGTTCCGCCACCGCCGGTTTCGCCATCATCGGAATTTCTTCCCTGCCGCCTTCCCACAGCAAGAGCAGCGCATTCTCATCCCCTTCGAACCCTCCCCTGCTTCCACCTACCCGATTCGCCGCGATAAGGTCCACCTTCTTGGCGCGTCGCTTGCCCTCTGCAAAGACTTCCACATCATCCGTTTCGGCAGCAAACCCGACGGTATAGGGCGCTCCATCCAGCGCCGCCACCAGAGCGAGAATATCCGGATTTTTCCGCAGATTCAGTTGCAAGGTTTCACTACTCTTTTTTATCTTCTTGGCAGCCATCTCAGTGGGACGATAGTCTGCTACCGCCGCCACGCCAACAAAGATGTCACAGGCACTGGCCCGCGCCATCACTGCCTCTTCCATTTGCAGCGCGGTCTCCACATCCACCCGTAGAACACAGTCAGGCGTGGCAAGCGCCACCGGTCCGCTGATGAGCATAACCTCAGCCCCCAACCGCACCAGAGATGCCGCCAATGCATAACCCATCTTGCCGGAGCTGCGATTACCGACATAACGCACCGGATCGATGAACTCCCGGGTCGGACCTGCAGTTATCAATACGCGTTTCCCCTGCAGCGATCCAGAAGCAAAAAGCGACTCCGCCTGCGCCAACAGGACGTCGGGTTCCAGCATCCGGCCCGGGCCGGTCTCACCACACGCCTGCTCGCCCTCATCAGGCCCCCACAGCTGAAGCCCCCGCTGCCGTAACAAGCGGGCATTCTCCTGGGTGGCGGGATTCAGCCACATCTGCTGATTCATCGCAGGCGCCAGCGCAATGGTAGCGGTGGTCGCAAGGGAGAGCGTGGATAGCAGATCATTCGCCATACCGGCCGCCAGCCGTGCCATGAAGTCGGCGCTGGCCGGAGCAACCAAAACCAGATCAGCCCAGCGCGCCAGGTCGATATGGTTCATCGCCGCTTCCTGATCTGTATCGAGCAGTTCCGTATAGACACGCTCTTTGGAGAGCGCCTGGAATGTCAGGGTCGTGACAAACGCCTGGGCCGCAGGGGTCATCACCACCCTTACTATAGCCCCTGCCTGCATCAGCGCACGGAGCAACACCGCGCTCTTGTATGCGGCAATGCCACCGGTAACACCGAGAACAATCTTTTTTCCCTGCAACACAGACATCGATTTGAAATGACCACAGACTCCAGATTGGCAAGAGTACCCCATGGGACTGTTGCAGCAAAGCAGCAGTATCCAGGGCATGAGTAAGTACTAACCTCGCCAGCGGAAAAAAAACGGAATTTCGTGACTCAGAACACGTTTTTCCGCTAACCTTAGGACGGAATTATAGAAGCCTATCTAAGACATGGAGGTCTTATGCCAATCACCGACTGGCCCATCGCCGAACGGCCAAGGGAAAAACTGCTGCAAAAGGGCGCCACTGCCCTGTCCGACGCCGAACTACTGGCAATCTTCCTGCGTACCGGCGTCGCTGGAAAAACCGCTGTGGATCTCGCTCGGGATCTGCTGCGGGAGTACGGAGGACTCAGACACCTGCTGGCTGCAGGGCAGAAGAGATTCTGCCAAAGCAAGGGCCTGGGAAACGCCAAATATACGCAGCTTCAGGCCGTCCTGGAGATGGGACGCCGTTACCTGCAGGAGGATCTGGAGCGGGGCGAACCACTCACCAGTCCCGCCGCATCCCGACGCTATCTGCAGTCGCGCCTGAGACACTATCCCTACGAGGTCTTTGCCTGCCTGTTTCTCGACAATCGTCATCGGGTAATTGAGTACGAAGAGTTGTTTCGGGGCACCATCGACGGCGCCAGCGTCCCCCCTCGAGAAGTGGTTCGGCGCGCCCTCGAACTCAATGCCGCCGCTCTCATTCTTGCCCACAATCACCCCTCGGGCGTCGCTGAGCCAAGCCAGGCCGACCAGCAGATCACCCTTCGCATTCGCGAGGCCCTGACACTTGTGGATATCCGAGTGCTGGATCATTTTGTCATCGGCGATGGTGAGCCGGTGTCTTTGGCAGAGCGGGGGATGATGTAAATTAAAGGTGAAAGGATTGACGACCTGGACTTCGCCCAACAACGGTTCCATTGCCGACAAATTTCGGAACACCCTTCAAAATTGGGTTTTCATCCGAAACACACCCAATGACCTCAAATTTCGGAACCGTTCCTTTCACCTTTCACCTTTCACCTTTCACCTTTCACCTTTCACCTTGCACCTCCCCCCCCTCTCTGCCATAATTACGCGTTTTTCGCCCCAGGGTTAACAAATTTAGAGGTTTTGACAATGGCAAAAGTCTGCCAGGTAACCGGCAAGCGCCCGGTCTCGGGAAACAACGTTTCTCACGCGCACAACAAGACCAGACGCCGCTTCCTGCCCAATCTGCACTATCATCGTTTTTGGGTGGAAAGTGAGAGCCGCTGGGTGCGCCTGCGGCTCACTACGAAAGGCATGCGTATCATCGACAAGAAGGGCATCGATGCAGTGCTGTCTGACATCCGCGCCCGTGGCGAAAAGGTCTAAGGGAGAACTGAATCATGCGTGACAAGATCAGATTGGTATCCAGCGCCGGTACCGGCCACTTCTATACCACTACCAAGAACAAGCGAAACAAGCCGGGCAAGATGGAAATCAAAAAATTCGATCCCAAGGCCCGCAAACATGTGATGTACAAGGAAGCCAAGATCAAATAAGGCGCCCGCATCCCTGGGACACCGAAACCCGCCTTTCAGGCGGGTTTTTTTTGCCACTATTTTTGCCGGATACACTGTAGACTTGGAGAAAATGGACGCTATAGATGGGTGAGGCCGCGGGTGAGATTTCCCGCCATAGCCATTGACCCCAAGGGAAGATACATCATGAAGGACATCTATGTAGGACGACAGGCCATCTTCGACCGGAAGATGCAGGTCTACGCTTATGAACTGCTGTTTCGTCAGGGCACCAACAACAACAGCAACGTCCAGCAACAGTTTGACGGGGACTCCGCCTCTTCCGAAGTCCTGATCAATACCTTCATTGAGATCGGCCTCGAACGGGTCGCCGGTCCCCACCGCGTGTTCATCAATCTTACCCGCAACCTCTTTCTAAACCACCCGGAGATCCCTTTCGACAAAGACCGGGTCGTTATGGAACTGCTGGAAGACATTCCCGTGGACGATCAGTTGATCGAAGCCGTGACCGAGCTTTCCAAACAGGGATATATTCTGGCACTGGATGATTATATCTTCGACCCTGTCTGGGATCCTTTACTGCCACTGGTTGACATCATCAAGGTGGAGTTTCCTGCCCTCACGCTGGAACAGATTGAACAGGGACTTCCCACCCTGCACCACCACAACGTAAAGCTACTGGCTGAAAAGATCGAAACCGAGGAGGAGTATCAGCAGTGCCTGGCGTTGGGCTTCGACCTATTTCAAGGCTACCACTTCTCCCGCCCCAAGGTGATCAAGGGCCAACGCCTGCAGGAGAACCAACTGGTGGTGCTGCGGCTACTCTCTGCCCTGAATGATCCAGATGTGGAGATCGAAGACCTGGTCAACCTGATCACCCAGGATGCCAGCCTCAGCTACAAGATCCTGCGCTATATCAACTCCGCCGCCATCGCCATGCCACGCAAGGTCGTATCGATCCGTCAGGCGGTAGTCTTCATGGGACTAGCGCGCATTCGCGCCTGGGCCAGTCTGCTGGCGCTCTCGCGGATGGAGAAGAAGCCGCAGGAGTATTTCACCACAGCCCTGGTGCGCGCCCACATGTGTGAACACCTGGTCACCAAGAACGGGGGCTGCGCACCGGAGATCGCCTTCAGCGTGGGACTGCTCTCCATTCTTGACCTGCTGGTGGACCGTCCGATTGCAGAGATTGTCGAAGAACTCGCCCTCTCCAATGAGATACGGGATGCCCTGCTCGATCAACAAGGACCTGCAGGTAAAGCGCTGCAATGCAGTAAAGGTTATGAGGTTGGTGACTGGGAGAACGCCGATTACGAAGACCTCGATGTGGCGGAGATCACCGATATCTACCTGCTCGCCAGTGAACACGCCTTTGACGAGCAACAGGCGCTGCAGGCGTGCTGATAATCAAACAAATGTAGGATACCGGTGAGCTTGCAAACCGCATCCTACGGAGACACACCCCTTTCCAGGAGCAGATTACCCACCGCATCCAGCAAGCAAGACCACCCAGGCGCAACCCAAGTGGTTGAGATGGTCTCGACAATCAGCGCCGGCCCCTCGATCGACTGTTCGGCAAACAACGCCCCCCGCTCATAAAGCGGCACAGGTTGACCCACTCCGAACAGGCTCACTTCGGTCTTTGACTCACCGGACCCAGAAGTGCGGCACTGTCCCAGTCTTATATGAGATTCCGGCCCCCGCAGAGCTGCCCGCAGATTAACCAGCTCCACCGCCCCACCCATCCGATGCCCATAGCGCAACTCGTGCAGTTCATGAAACGCGACCTCGGCTTCAGCACAACTGCTCCAGGTCACATTCAAGGTGTAGGACTGCCCCAGATAGCGCAGATCCAATGAATACTCCACTTCGATTTGCGACCGCTCCAATCCCTCCTGGATCAACGCCTGCACACCGGCCTCACCCAGTCTCTGCAACGCCTTTTGCAGCTCAGCATCATCAAGCTCATGTAATAGCCCCAGCCAGGTACGCACCAGTTGGCGGCCCGGCGGAGCGACCAGCATCCCCAATGCCGATAACACTCCAGCTTGTACCGGCACCAGTGCCGAACGCATGCCCAACGCTTGCGCCAACGCACAGACATGCAGGCCTCCGGCACCACCGAAAGAGACCAGAGTAAAACCTCTGGGATCCACCCCACGCTGCACCGAGATCACCCGCAATGCCCGAGCCATGCGCTCATTGGCGATGCGGATGATGCCGGCAGCAGCCTCATCCACCGTTGTTCCCATGACCTCGGCCAACCGGCCAACCGCCATACGGGCGGCAGAGAGATCGAGCTGCATGCGCCCGCCGAGAAAGGCGTCGGCACGCAGACGCCCCAAAACCAAATTGGCATCCGTAACCGTGGCATCAAGACCTCCCTGGCCGTAACAGGCCGGTCCCGGCGCGGCCCCGGCCGATTCAGGCCCCACCTGCAGCATGCCACCACTATCGAGCCGCGCGATGGAACCGCCACCCGCGCCAATGGTATGCATGTCCACCATGGGAACCGCCACCGGCCAGGGTCCGATGCATCCTTCACTCGTGAGGCGGGGCGCACCATCAATCAGCGCCACATCGGATGAGGTGCCACCCATATCGAAGGTCAGCAGCTGTCGGCGTCCCGCTGTTGCGGCCACATAACGCGCGCCTACCAGACCGCCGGCGGGTCCTGACAGCAGCATACGCACCGCCTGAGAAGCGGCCTGCTCCGCAGCTATCGCCTCCCCGGAACTCTGCATCACCGAAACACCGGCCCCCGGCAGTCCCCGGCAGAGCCGTTCGATATAACCTGTCACCAGTGGCCCCACCCAACTGTTGAGCCAGGTGGCGATACCCCGCTCATACTCACCGGTCTCCGGCAACACCTCGGATGAGCGGGAGACGAAACAACCCTCCGGCACCACCGATTCGATTGCCCGCTCGGCACTGTCGTTTAGGTAGGAGTAGAGCAGATTGATGGCCACCGCCTCCGGCTGCAGGTCCTCCAACTGCTGAGCCAGTCTCTCCAGATCCTGTTCCGTCAAAGGCTCTAGGGACGAACCATCCGCCGCCAGCCTGCCGCCGGTTTCAAGACAGAGTTCAAACGGCACGGGAGGTAATTCGGGCGCAGGCTGCAGATTGTAGAGTTCGCGGCGTGCCTGCCGGCCGATGGTCAACAGATCCCCCAAACCCCGGTTACCGATGTAGACGGTACGCACACCCTTTCTCTCCAGCGCCGCATTGGTCGCCACCGTAGAACCATGGATCACCCTTACCCCATTGGGGTCGAGTCCCATCTCCCGAATTCCCTGCAATATGGCCCGCTCCGGAGCATCCGGGGTGGAGAGCACCTTGTGGATGCGCAACGCGCCATCCTCGTAGAGCACGAAATCGGTGAAGGTTCCGCCGGTGTCGACGCCGATAATCTTCAAAACAACTCCAACCTGGAAAAATTACGGGGCTTCCTGCGACCCAGCCCCCGATGACGCAAGATAGCGCGAACACCGAGTTTATGGAATCGTGACAGTTCCGTGATTGGCAGCGGAACCCCAGCTGCTTGAATAGCTCTCCAACAGCACCGAAAAAACGGCACTGTTCCAATGAAAACAACCCCCCACAGGAGAGATTCCGATGAAAACCCGATTTTCCAGTACACTTAAAGGCCTGACTTTCGTTGCACTGGCTGCGGTCATGACTGCGAGCAGCGCCGCACCCATGATGGATGATGACATGTCGATGCAGAAAGACGGCATGATGAAGATGGCCGACGACAACGCCATGCAGAAGGATACGAAGATGTCCGATGGGATGCACGGAAAGATGGAACACTCGATGGAGCCGATGAAAAAAATGAACGATGGCAAAATGAAGGAGTCGATGGATAAGTGATGCCCTGCAGGGTGAATCGTAGGCCGGTTCAAGCGTAGCGGAACCGGCAACCCCTGGTATTTCAACTAGCCTTGAACGCCCGATCCGCTACGCTTGATCGGGCCTACGACTTTGACAAATTAAAACAGAGTCTTTTCCATGGCACGTAAAGTCCTGATCATCGAAGACGATCCCGATATCGCCCGGCTGGTGCAGCTGCACCTGCGGGATATCGACTGCGAAGCCGACATCATCAATGACGGGGCGGAGGGTCTGCGCCACTTCCAAAAGGGCGACTACGAACTGCTGGTACTGGACCTGATGCTGCCGGGGATGGACGGCATGTCGGTCTGCCGAGAACTGCGCCGTGAAACAGACTATGTGCCGATCCTGATGCTGACCGCCAAAAGCTCGGAACTCGACCGGGTGGTGGGATTGGAGGTGGGTGCGGACGACTATCTGACCAAGCCCTTCAGCATCCCGGAGCTTCTGGCCCGCATCAAAGCCCTGTTCCGCCGCGTGGACGCACTTGGCGGCAGCGCAAAACAACCTGCGACCGACAAGGCTATCCACTACGAAAAACTCACCATCGATCCGGCGAAACATCAAGTCAGAATAGCAGACAGGGAGGTGGAACTGACCGCCAGAGAGTTCGACCTGCTACTCCATTTCGCCCGCCATCCGGGACGGGTCTTCAGCCGGGTGCAACTGCTCGACTCAGTCTGGGGATACAACCATGAGGGCTACGAACACACCGTCAACACCCACATCAACCGCCTGCGGACCAAGATCGAGAGCGATCCCGCCAATCCCCATTTCATACTGACGGTCTGGGGCGTGGGTTATAAGTTTGCCGATACCCGTGGAATCTGACGAAATATGTTAAAAACCCTCTACGCCAAACTCGCCACCGGCCTGGTGTTGCTGCTCGCCGCCATCGGCCTGCTCTACGCCCTGATCAGCACCACCGCCACCCGCCACTATGTGCAGGAGGTGACCCAGCAGTTCAATCGCGATTTGGCGCGCAACCTGGTGGCCGATCGCAATCTGGTGGAAGAGGGACGCATCAACAACAGCGCTCTGCAAAAAACCTTTCAGCAATATATGGTGATCAACCCCAGTATCGAGATCTACCTGCTCGACCCGGAAGGCCGCATCCTCTCCTACTCTGCGGATCCTGGAAAGGTGAAACGCAAGCGGGTCTCACTGCAACCCATCGAGAATTTTCTGCACGGCAGAGGGGGATTCCCCCTGCTCGGCGACGACCCGCGAAGTCACGATCGCCGCAAGGCTTTCTCGGTCACGCCCGTACCCTCCGCCGAGCAGCCGGAGGGCTACCTCTATGTGGTACTGCGGGGCGAAGAGTTTGACTCGGTGGATGATCTGGTGCGTGAAAGTTACTTCCTGCGCCTCAGTGGCTGGGCCATGACAGCCAGTCTCATCATCGGCCTGCTGGCGGGATTGGCGGTTTTCCGTCTGTTGACCCGCAGACTGCATCGTCTCTCCAACCTGATGGACAGATTCAGGACTGACAACTTCAGTCACTATCAGCCCTATACCGAAGCACCGGGTGGAGCGGCTGACGAGGTTGACCGGCTGGGTGAAACCTTCGACCGTATGGCGTTGCAGATTCAGGCCCAGATCGACCAGCTGAAGGAGAAGGATCATCTGCGCCGCCAGCTGGTGGCCCAGGTCTCCCACGACCTGCGCACCCCGCTCTCCTCGATACAGGGCTATCTCGAGTCCCTGACCCTCAAGGCTGACTCACTCGACCCGGTGGCGCGTGACGAATACATCGCCATCGCCCTGCGTCAGAGCCGACGTCTCTCGGCCCAGGTAGAGGAGCTCTTTGAACTGGCCAGCCTGGATGCCCGTGAGACTCTGCCGAAATGTGAGCCTTTTCCTCTGGCGGAGCTGTTGCAGGATGTGGTGCAAAAGTACCGGCTGCGAGCCGAACAGCAGGAGATCCTGCTCTCCATGGATCCGCCGGAAAGCTCACCCTTCGTCTTTGCCGATATTGCGCTTACCGAGCGCGGGCTGGAGAATCTCATCGAAAATGCCTTTCGCCACACTCCTGCCGACGGCAGTATCACACTTGCCCTGGGTATCGAAGAGACCAAGGTTTCCGCCGTGGTATCCGATAGCGGCAGCGGTATCAGCGAAGCGGACCTGCCCCACCTGTTCGAGCCCTTCTTTCAATCCCGGAAAAATGCCGGCTCAAGTGGTCATGCCGGATTGGGACTGGCCATCGCCCGCCGCATCGCGGAGTTGCAGGGAGGTGAGATCACCGTCGAGAGCCGCCTCGGCAAAGGCAGCCACTTCGCCCTCTGGCTGCCGCGCACCGAAACCCGTTGATTCATCCTGATGTTATGAATTCGTGATATCTCCGTGAAACGTCTGTTATTCAGCAGATCCATACTTTTCTCATGCGCTATTTCCACACAAACCGCCATGCAGTTATCCGCATCAACCCACTGCAGAAAGGCTGTCACATCAGCTATATTCCAGAACACGGAGACAAACCATGAAAATTAACCGCACCCTTAAAATAGCCGCCGCTCTGGGTATCAGTGGAGCGATACTTGGCTTGATGGCGCAGGCCGCAAACCAGACTACGGAGAGCGAATCGATGAAACAGCCGATCGAACAGGCCGCCGCGCCCAGCCAATGGAGCCGTCCAAGCAACGAGCAGATCAAAGCGCGCCTCACCCCGGAACAGTTCAAGGTGACACAGAGGAACGGCACCGAGAGTCCCTTCAGAAACGCCTACTGGGACAACCACGAAGACGGCATTTACGTCGACATCGTCTCCGGTGAGCCTCTGTTCAGTTCACGCACCAAGTTCGACTCCGGCACCGGCTGGCCGAGCTTCAGCGCGCCTATCAAAGGCAACAATGTGGCAGAGAAAGAAGACTGGGCCTGGGGCATGAGCCGCACCGAAGTCCGCTCCAAACACGGCGACTCCCACCTCGGCCACGTCTTCGACGACGGTCCCGGCCCCAACGGTCAGCGCTACTGCATCAACTCCGCCTCACTGCGCTTCATCCCCGTTGCGAAACTGGAGGCGGAAGGTTACGGCGAGTACATAGCGCTCTTTGCAGATAGGGCAGAATAACGATCTCCCGAAAAGCGTAGGCCGGTTCAAGCACAGCGGAACCGGCAACCCGCCCGATCCGCTGTGCTTGATCGGGCCTACGCCGTAATTTAGCGAATAAATCCAAGCCGGTGCATCGACTGAATTTATCCTGTATCTTTCGGCCATGGATGCGCTTGCCGTCACCAATAATCTCACCCGCACCTATAATGGCCGCTGCGCCCTCGATCATCTCGACCTGACCCTCAATCGGGGCGACGTGCTTGGCCTGCTCGGCCCCAACGGCGCAGGCAAATCCACCACCCTGCGTCTGCTCAGTGGCGAACTCGCGCCCGATGAGGGAAACATCCACCTCTGTGGCATTGATCTGCAACTGCAACCGGTGCAGGCCAAGCAGTGCCTTGGTTATCTGCCCGAACAGCCGCCGCTGCTGCTGGAACAGCGGGTCGATGAATTTCTCGGTGACTGCGCCAGACTCCATCGAATGCCAAAAGCAAGGATTCCCGCAGCGCTGGAGCGAGTCAAGCAGCAGTGTGGTCTGGAAGAGACGGGGCACCGCCTGATCCGCAATCTTTCCAAAGGCTATCGGCAACGGGTGGGGATCGCTCAAGCCATCATCCACGACCCTGCAGTTGTGATCCTGGACGAACCCACCGACGGTCTCGATCCGGGGCAGATCCGCGAGGTGCGTGGTCTGATCCAGGCGTTGGCCAGGGAACGGGGTGTCATCCTGTCGAGCCACATCCTGCCGGAAGTGCAGGCGGTCTGTAACCGGGTTTTGATCCTGCACCAGGGGAAGCCCGTCTACAGCGGTGAAATCTCACCACCCACCACTCCGACCCTGAAACTGGAGCTTGAACATACCCCGGATGTTGCAATTTTCAATTCCCTGCCGATGGTGGCATCTGCAACAAACCTGCACACAGACTACTTTCATATCACCCTCACTCCCGGCGCCAAGGCCTCGCAACTGGCCGCCGCAGTGGTTGAACAGGGGTGGGGGTTGAAGTCGATGACTCCGGAGATTCTAAGTCTGGAGCAGATCTTTTTGGAGCTGACCAGCGGGGGGCCAAGCGCATGATCCTAACCCTGGCATTCATGGAGTGGCGGCGCCTGATGCGCACGCCGCTGGCCTGGGCGCTGCTTGCCATCGCCCTCTTTCTGTTGAGCTGGCAGTTTCTGCAGATCCTGGAGAATTTCACCGGTCTCAAACCGGAGGGACGTACCCTCGGACTGACCCACTTTCTCACCCTGCAGCTCTACGGCTTTGCGGCGCTACTGATCCTCTTCACCACCCCGATACTCGCCATGCGGCAGTTCAGTGATACCGCTCACCAGAGCAACTTCACCCTGCTGAGCAGCGCCCCGCTCTCCCTGACGACAATCGTCTTCGGAAAATACCTGGGGCAGATACTGTTTTCGGGTCTGATCCTGTTACTGCCACTGATACTCTCCCTCTCCCTGCTGATCGGCGTAAATCTCGATCTTGGACTGCTGGCTGCCGCCACCTTGGGGCTCTTCCTGCTGACCCTCTGCTTCAGCGCCATCGGACTCTATCTCTCTTCTCTGAGCGAATCGCCGGCCATCGCTGCGGCAGGCAGTTATGGCTTGCTGTTGCTTCTTTCCATCCTGGGGCAGAACTTTGCCAGCGAAACCAGTGGCATCCTGCGCTGGTTCGGCTGGCCAGGCCATCTGCTCAACCTGCAACTTGGGCTGGTGAAGAGTAGTGACATCATCTACTTCCTGCTGCTGACCTTTTTCTTCATCGCCCTGACCCTTCAACGACTGAACCATCGACGCGGTCAGTGAACAGATGAAGATACCGGCGCATTTTCAAAACACACTTTTTTATCTGCAACTACTGGCAGTGCTACTGCTCGCCGCCTGGTTGAGCAGCCGTTTCGAGCTGCAATGGGACTGGACCCGCAACGGCAGCAATACCCTCAGCAAGACGAGCATCGAGACCCTGGCACACGCTGAGGGTCCCATCACCATCACGGTCTATGCCGCAAAACAGACGGCCTTGCGGGAAAAGGTCGAATCGTTCATCGAACGCTACCACCGATTCAAACCCGACCTTACGCTAAAATTTATCGATCCGATCCAGCATCCCGGTGCAGCACGCCGTCAGGGCATCACCCTATCCGGCGAACTCCTGATCGATTATCGGGGCCGCCAGGAGCGTCTCCAGCAGCTCGACGAAACCACCCTGACCAGCGCCATCCATCGTTTGCTGCGAACCGAGACCCACTGGCTGGTCGGCCTTGAGGGCCACGGCGAACGCAGCCTGTTGGGAGAGGCCAACCACGACCTGGGCCTTTTCGGCTCAGCGCTGCAGCAGAAGGGCATCAAAACCATCAGCCTGAACCTGGTGGACACCCCGGATATCCCGGACAACACCCGCCTGCTTGTCGTTGCATCTCCCCAGAAGGCTCTGCTCCCGGCCGAGTTGTCACGACTGCAGTCATACCTGGAACAGGGCGGCAATCTCTTGCTGCTTCTCGACCCTGGACAGGATACCGCCTTGAGACCGCTGCTCGCTTCACTGAGTTTGGAAACCCTGCCGGGCATCCTGGTGGACGCCAATGTACGGGAACTGGGCATCGAGGATCCCTCCATCGCGCTGGTATCCCGTTATCCGCCACATCCGGTTACCCGGGACTTCAATCTCATCACTCTCTACCCCCAGGCATTGGCGCTGCAGAGTAGCGTTTCGTCTCCCTGGCGAGTCGTGCCGCTGTTACAAACGCTGCAAAACTCATGGAACGAGACTGGGGCTTTACAGGGAGAGATCCAGAGAGATCCAGACGCAGGTGAATCACCGGGACCACTGACTATCGGTTACGCCATGAGCCGGGAGGAGAACGGCAGTACTCAAAGAGTTATTGTGGTGGGCGACGGTGATTTCCTCTCCAACGCCTATCTGGGAAATGCCGGCAATCAGGATCTGGGGATAACATTGATCAACTGGCTGACCACTGAAGAGAACCTGAACATACAGAGTCATCAGGCAACCGACATGACACTGCTGCTCTCCCCCCTCGCGCAGGGCATTATCGGCCTCGGCTTTTTGATCCTGCTGCCGCTGCTGTTGCTGGCGACCGGCGGCTTGATTCACCGGAGTCGAAAACGGGCATGATGAGTCGTCGCACCTGGATCAATCTGCTGCTCTTTGCCCTGCTATGCCTGTTGGCCGCACTTGGCTGGTGGCTGCAACCCACACCCCTGCCACCCCTGACCGATCTCGATCCCGATGAAATCAATAACATCAGGATCTCAGACAACAGCGGACGGGCTATCCGACTGCACAAAAGCGACGGCATCTGGAGGATAGGGCAAACACCTGCCGACAGTAGCCGCATCAGACAACTGCTGGAGATCAGCCGCACACCAAGTTTTGATCGTTTTCCCGCCCCTGAACATCAACTGGAGGCTTTCGGTCTGCAACCATCCGCCATTCGTCTGCAACTCGATGACCTGGAACTGGCATTCGGCAACAACGACCCGATCGACAACCTGCGCTATGTGCAAATCAACAACCTGATCCATCGCATCGGCGATGGCTTCCAACACCATCTCACCGCCCCGGAAACGGCCTGGCAGAAGAAGTAGTTATGCCCGAACTGCCCGAAGTCGAAACCACCCGCCGGGGTATAGAGCCCCGCATCAAGGGCGCTGTTGTGGAACAAGTGATCATTCGACAGGCGAAATTACGCTGGCCTATCCCTGACACCCTGCCCCACGATCTGCCGAGACAGTGCCTGCAACGGGTCGAGCGGCGGGCAAAATATCTCCTGCTGCAGTTCGACCAGGGCACCCTGATCCTGCATCTCGGCATGTCCGGCAGCCTGCGGGTACTGGAACGGGGGTCACCTCCGCAGACCCACGACCACTTCGAGATCACCTTCGACAATAACCGTATCCTGCGCCTGCGTGATCCCCGCCGCTTCGGCGCGGTGCTCTGGACCTCGGCCCCCGCAGCCAACCACGCCCTGCTCAAAGAACTGGGGCCTGAACCCCTCGGCCCCGACTTTGACGGGACCCATCTCCACCTGGTGGGTAGCCGGCGCAGGGTGGCGGTAAAAAATCTCATCATGAACAGTAAAGTGGTAGTCGGTGTGGGCAACATCTACGCCAGCGAATCACTGTTTCGTGCAGGCATTCACCCCGCCCGGCCCGCCAATCGCATCTCGCCGCAGCGTTATGATCGTCTGGCGGCAGAGATAAGCGCCGTGCTCCGCGAGGCAATAAAAGCGGGTGGAACCACCTTAAGGGATTTCCAGCAGGAGGATGGACGGCCGGGCTATTTTGCTCAAGCGCTGCTGATCTACGGCAAGACGGGGAAAGCCTGTCCCAATTGCGGCAAACCCATCAAAAACCGCACTATTGGACAACGATCGAGTTACTATTGCGCTCACTGTCAAAGATAGGCCACGACTTATTATCCTTGACACCAAAGCCCCCCCCTCCTAGCATGCGGGAATTTTTTGAATAACTGTAACGGACAGATGGATCTAAAGGCCATTAGCGAACTCATTGCCGACGATATGCAGGCCGTCAATCAGACGATCCTGAGCAATCTGAAATCGGACGTTGTGCTGATCAACCAGATAGGCGCCTATATCGTCAACAGTGGCGGTAAACGGCTGCGCCCGCAGATCGTGCTCCTGGCCGCTCTGGCTTGTGGTTACAAGGGTCAGGACCACATCGATCTGGCGGCGATCATCGAGTTCATCCACACCGCCACCCTGCTGCACGATGATGTGGTGGACGGCTCCGACCTGCGGCGCAATCAGGAGACAGCAAATGCTGTCTGGGGCAATGAAGCCAGCGTGCTGGTGGGTGACTTTCTCTATTCACGCTCATTCGAGATGATGGTGTCTGTTGGACAGATGCGGGTAATGGACGTGCTCTCTCACGCCACCAACCGCATCGCTGAGGGGGAAGTGCTGCAGCTGCTCAACTGCAATAACCCGGAGACCACCGAAGCCGACTACATGGAGGTCATCAAGCGCAAGACAGCGACACTCTTCGAGGCCGGCGCCCGGCTTGGCGGTGTCATCACTAACGCCGCCCCCGAAGGGGAAAAGGCGATGGCGGATTACGGTCTCCACCTGGGGATTGCCTTCCAACTGGTGGATGACTCTCTCGACTACAACTCCTCCAACGAAGATATCGGCAAAAACATCGGCGACGATCTGGCCGAAGGCAAACCGACGCTGCCGCTGCTGCAGGCAATGAAAGTCGGGAGCGAAACCCAGCGGAAAAAATTGCAGGAGATCATCGAAAAGGGCGGTCTCGACGAGATCGACTTCGTCATGGAGGTGATTAGAACTACCGATGCCATCGCCTACACGGAGAATATGGCACGGCAAGAGGCCCAAAAGGCGAAAGCTGCTTTAGAAGCAATCCCGCCCTCACTCTACCGGGACGCCCTGGCCGCACTGGCCGATTTTTCCGTGTCCCGAACCAGTTAGGATCCCACACGGCTCCAATTGAATCCCCTCAGGAATTCCATTATCATTCCCGCCCTGTCGCGGCTCTGGATTCATGGCCGAAACGAGTTCCCGGTGTGTAGCGCAGCTTGGTAGCGCACTTCCTTCGGGAGGAAGGGGTCGGAGGTTCGAATCCTCTCACACCGACCAATCAAGCCCTATAGTTAGCGCGAACTATAGGGCTTTTTTGTGTCAGACCAGCTGGATCAGGCCGCACCGACCTTATTGGCCTTGCCGAAGGTCAGTCCCTCATTCGAAACATCCACCTGGATGACATCACCCGCACCGAAGCGTCCACCGAGGATCTCCTGGGCCAACGGATTTTCCAGCTGTTGGCGGATCGTGCGTTTTAGCGGACGCGCACCATAGACAGGGTCGAAACCCGCCTCTCCCAGACGATCAAGGGCCGCATCTGATATCTCCAGTCCCATCTCGTTGTCGGCCAGGCGCTGTTGCAGATAGCCGATCTGGATCGAGGCAATGGATCTGATCTGTGCTCTATCCAATGGATGAAAGACCACGATCTCGTCCAGCCGGTTGATAAACTCCGGCCGAAAGCTCTGCCGCACCGCCTCCATGACCGCCGACTTCATCTCGTCATATTGGGCTTCCGAGTTCTGTTCCTGAATCATCTCTGAACCCAGATTGGAGGTCATCACAATGACGGTATTGCGGAAATCGACTGTGCGGCCCTGGCCATCGGTCAGACGGCCGTCATCCAGCACCTGCAACAACACGTTGAAGACGTCCGGGTGGGCCTTCTCCACCTCGTCCAACAGAATCACTGAGTAGGGACGACGCCGTACCGCCTCGGTAAGATAGCCACCCTCTTCGTAACCCACATAACCGGGAGGTGCACCAATGAGCCGCGCCACCGAGTGCTTCTCCATGAACTCCGACATATCGATGCGGATCATCGCCTCCTCGGTGTCGAAGAGGAACTCCGCCAGCGCCTTGCACAGCTCGGTCTTGCCCACGCCGGTGGGTCCGAGAAAGAGAAACGAACCGTTGGGCTGACTCGGGTCGGAGAGTCCAGCCCTGGAGCGACGAATGGCGTCACTCACCGCACGCACGCCCTCAGCCTGACCGATGACCCGTCTGCCCAGCTCATCTTCCATCCGCAGCAGTTTGTCGCGCTCGCCCTCCAGCATCTTGGAGACCGGGATACCGGTCCACTTGGAAACCACCCCGGCAATCTCCTCTTCGGTGACCTTGTTACGCAGCAGTTTCATCTCCTGCATCTCCGCCTGGGCCGCCATATCGAGCTGTTTCTCCAGTTCGGGGATTCGCCCATACTGCACCTCGGACATGCGCGCCAGATCACCCGCCCGGCGGGCGGTTTCCAGCTCCAGGCGCGCCCGCTCCAGGGACTCCTTGATGTGGGCAGTGCCCTGCAAGGCCGCCTTCTCCGATTTCCAGATCTCCTCCAGATCGGAGAACTCCCGCTCCAGCCGTTCGATCTCCTCCTCCAGGTGAGCAAGGCGTTTTTTCGAAGCCTCATCGGTCTCTTTGTTGAGCGCCTCACGTTCGATTTTGAGCTGAATGAGGCGCCGCTCCATACGATCCATCAGTTCCGGCTTGGAGTCGATCTCCATGCGGATCAGGGAGGCTGCTTCGTCCACAAGGTCGATCGCCTTGTCCGGCAGCTGCCGGTCGGAGATATAGCGGTGGGAGAGGGTCGCAGCGGCAACGATGGCCGGGTCGGTCACATCCACGCCATGATGCACCTCGTAGCGCTCCTTGAGCCCACGCAGGATGGCGATAGTGTCCTCCACACTGGGCTCGTCCACCAGCACTTTTTGAAAACGACGCTCCAGGGCGGCGTCCTTCTCCACATACTGGCGGTATTCGTCCAGCGTGGTAGCGCCGACGCAGTGCAGCTCACCACGGGCCAGGGCGGGTTTGAGCATATTGCCCGCATCCATAGCACCTTCAGCCTTGCCGGCACCCACCATGGTGTGCAGCTCATCGATGAAGAGGATGATCTGCCCCTCCTGTTTGGAGAGGTCATTGAGCACTGCCTTCAGGCGTTCCTCAAACTCACCGCGAAACTTCGCCCCCGCGATCAGTGCACCCATATCCAGGGAGAGCAGCCGTTTGCCTTTCAGCCCCTCCGGCACCTCGCCGTTGATGATGCGCTGGGCCAGTCCTTCGACAATGGCGGTCTTGCCCACGCCAGGTTCACCAATCAACACAGGGTTGTTCTTGGTGCGGCGCTGCAGCACCTGGATGGTACGGCGGATCTCATCATCCCGCCCGATCACGGGATCAAGTTTGCCCTGCTCCGCCCGCTCGGTGAGGTCGATGGTGTATTTCTGCAGGGCTTGGCGCTGATCCTCCGCATTGGGATCATCCACCTTCTGACCTCCCCGCATCTTCTCTATGGCCTGCTCCAGCCGCGCCTTGTCGGCACCCGCCTTGCGCAGCAACCCGCCGATCTCACCCTTGTCGTCAACAGCCGCGAGTACGAAAAGCTCACTGGATATGTACTGATCCTTGCGCTGCTGGGCCAGCTTGTCGGTCTGGTTGAACAGCCGTCCAAGATCGTTGGAGATATGCAGATCCCCCTCAGCCCCCTGTACGCCAGGCAGTCGTTCCAATGAGGCACTGAGGTCCGAACGCAACTGATTGACATTGATATCCGCCTGCGTCAGCAAGTGACGCACGGTTCCACCCTCCTGATCCAGCAGGGCACTCATCAGATGCACCGGCTCGATAAATTGATGGTCACGGCCGACAGCCAGGCTCTGGGCATCTGCCAGTGCCATCTGAAACTTGCTGGTCAAACGATCCATACGCATGAGAAAAACTCCACAATAAAACCTTAATATTCCAACAGATGGGGCGAATCCCGCTAAAATTCAAGAATCCCAGAATAAAAATAGTGTAAAGATTGTCCAACTACTGCCGACTCAATGCATTGAGTAGCTCAGCCCAAGCTGTTTCAGGGCAAACCATAGTTTGCAAGACCCCGGAACAGCGAAACGATGAAACTGACCTCAAAAAATCTCACTATCACCTATGTCGTTTTCTTCATGCTGTTGCTGGCGCTGCTGCTGGCGGGCATCGTTATTCAACGCATAGAGGCCAATCGCGCCCACCACATGGATCTTGCTGCCAACTCAGTAAAGATGACCGCCAACGAGATCAGCCGCATGATCGGCGAAAAACGCCGTTTACTACACATCTTCTCCAATTATGAGTCCGGGTTGATAGATGCGATCGACGCGGACCCTGAAGATGAGGAAGCACAGGAGAGGCTCAACCAACGCGTACTCAGCTACTTCCCCGACGGTTTTGCCTTCACCCTGGCTGACAGAGACGGATCTCCGCTTTATGACGATCTCAGCGGCGCTGTTGGCGAACTGTGTCAACTGAAGATCAGTGACTTTGCCGCTGGCAAGGACGATTTGATTCAGATTCACCCGAATCCGAATCAGTACCATTTCGATATCATGGTCACCACCAGCAGACAGGATGGCCTGGTGTTTTTTGTCAGTTTTCAGACCACGCTGCTGCAAAATCTGTTACGAATCTCTCACCGGCATCAGCACCAACTAATCCTGCTCAATACCGAAAAGCCCAACCTGATCGAGGTTACCGAAGAGGGTAACCGCTACGAATTGCAACTGGAGAATCCCACTCTCACGGAAGAGATGGCCGGGCGCATTCTGGCTCGGCAAAATGTACCCGGCACACTTTGGGAGCTGGTGGATATCGGTGCTCCGGCAACCTTCAACGGCTTTGAAAAAGAGGTCATTACCCAGGCCGCATGGGTATTCCTGGTCTTCTTCATCTCAAGCATGTTCATGGTTGGACTGATCCTGCGGGGAAAAACGCACCGTCTGCGGGCTGAACAAGCCCTGTTGGCAGCCAAAGATCAGCTGGAAATAGAGGTGGCCTCACAGACCCAACAGTTGCGTGCACGCAAGGTACTGGCGGAAACCACTCTGGCTTCGATCAGCGAGGGCGTCATTACGACCAATGCCCAAGGCGTGGTTACCGCACTCAACCACACGGCCCAGGAATTGACCGGCTGGGGGGCTAAACATGCACTGGACTGCCTACTTGCCGACATACTCAATCTGTCCGATGAAACCACTGGCGCGCCGGTCAACCTCCCTTTGGGCCAGTGCCTGACCACTGAAGAGATAACCAAACTGGACAACCGGCCACTGATTCTCACCCAAAGCGACGGCAAGACCACGCGAATCGTGCAGTTATCAGTGGCAGTAATCAATGGTGAAAGAAACAAGAACGCCGGAAATGTGCTGGTAGTCAGAGACATTACCGATGCTCAGCACATGGCAAAACGCATCTCCTGGCAGGCAACCCATGATGCGCTGACAGGCCTGATCAACCGGCTGGAGTTCGAACGCAGGCTACAGACGGCGATGGAACTGGCCCATACCGATAATGCCGAACACGTCTTGATGTATCTGGATCTGGATCAGTTCAAGGTGGTCAACGATACCTGCGGCCATATTGCGGGTGATGAATTGCTCCGCCAACTCACACAGATGCTGCTTGAGATCGCCCGCCGCACCGACGTCGTGGCACGTTTGGGCGGTGATGAATTCGCCATCCTGCTCGAATACTGCCCCCAACAGCAGGCTATTGTGTTGGCGGAAGAGATACGCCTTTCAGTGCGCAACTTCCGTTTCACCTGGGGCAATAAGCCTTTCACCATCGGCGTCAGTATCGGAGTGGTTCCCTTCAATGCCAGATATCGTGACCTGACCCAGATCCTCAGCGCCGCTGACAGCGCCTGTTACGCGGCAAAGGAGGGGGGCCGCAACCGGGTCCATGTATACTCCGAGGATGATGAGATAATCGAGCAACGCTATGGCGAAATGCAGTGGGTTTCCCGCATTCGGCACGCACTGGACGAGGGGCGATTTCTACTCTACTGCCAGAAGATCCAACCCATCCGCTCAAACAGCAACAGCAGCTTTCACCTGGAGATCCTGCTCAGAATGGAACAGGAGGGTGGGCAGATGATGCTGCCTGGCGCCTTTATTCCTGCCGCTGAACGTTACGGTCTGATGATCGATCTGGATCGGTTTGTCATTTCGGATACGCTGCAGTGGATGGAGAGCTGTCCCCCGCTGGATGACGGCTTTGTCTCCATCAACCTCTCGGCCCAGTCGATCACTGACCCCGACTTTCTGAAAGTACTGGAATCTCAGCTTGAAAGCAGTGGCGTGGATCCCTGCCGGCTCCTTTTTGAGGTGACGGAGACGGCAACCATCTCCAACCTTTCCAGGGCGCAACAGTTCATCGAACGCATAAAATCCCTGGGTTGCCGCTTTGCCCTCGACGACTTCGGCACCGGCATGTCCTCCTTCGCCTACCTGAAACACCTGCCGGTGGACTATCTGAAGATAGATGGTGAGTTTGTACGCGACATTGCCAGCGATCCCGTTGATTTCGCCATGGTAAAAGCGATCAATGAAGTCGCCCAAATCATGGGCATGGATACCATTGCCGAATATGTCGAGGACAGTATCACCCTCGCAATGCTGAAAGAAATCGGCATCGGTTATGGTCAGGGCTACGCTATTGCCAAACCTGAGCCATTAAGCAATTTTTACTGCGCTCTATCCACCGGGAACACACGTACCCTGCCCTGAAATTCGGTTGTAACAGTCGCCGTCACGGTGCCAGGCTGCCACCGCAGACACCGGCGGATTCGGCGTGCTTAAAGAGCCGTTCCGCATCGATAATCTCGATGTGACTGCCGTTTACCCTGATCAGCCCCTGCTCGGTAAAGTTATGCAGGATGCGGGAGAAGGTCTCGGGCTTTACCGACAGCCGTGAGGCAAGCACCCCCTTGGGGGCTCGCAGATCGATCATGTTACCGTTCTGTTTTCCCGTATCCCAATTACCCCAGAGAAACCCTGCCACCCGCCCGGTGGCGCTCTGTAAGGTCAAATCGTCGATCTCCTTGATCAGATGCTTGAGCCGCTGACTCATGCTTGCCATGAGCCGAAAACAGGTATCGGTGGACTCCCGCAGCATATCGAGGAAGACCTGGCTGTCAAATGAACGCAGTTCAGCGCCACCAATAGACGTGGCGTTGACCGGGAAGTTCGGACTCTCCTGGAACATCAGCGCCTCGGCAAATGTGTGGCCCGGGGTGATGATCTCGATGACCTTCTCATTACCGTTCATAGCCAAACGGTAGAGCTTGATCTGCCCCTGAGTCACCAGATAGAAACGATCTGCCTTGTCACCCACCTGAAACAGGTGCTGACCATCCTCCAGTTCGATCACCTGGCTCATCGCCTCGACCTGGGCTATCTGCTCCTCATCGAGATGGGAAAAGATGTAACACTGCTTCACATCAAATGACACTTTCAAAATACCCCAATTAATAGGAAAACCGGCTCAACGATTATGAGCCATCACAACAGTCCGACCTAACCAGGTACGACCCACCCGCCCTCCAGGCGCTATTTTTTCAGCTGAGACAGGTCCCGCACCGCACCCTGCGCCGCACTGGTAGTCAGCGCCGCATAGGCCTGTAGCGCCTGTGAGACTGGCCGTTGCCTGTTTTGCGGCTGCCAGGCGGCACTGCCCTGCTGCTCCATCTCCTGACGCCGGGCAGACAAAATCTCAACGGAAACTGCGACACTGATGCGACGATTGGGAATATCGATATCGATGGTGTCTCCCTCCTGCACCAGGCCGATATTGCCCCCTTCCGCAGCCTCAGGCGAACAGTGGCCAATAGATAACCCCGACGTGCCACCGGAGAAACGGCCGTCGGTAATCAGGGCACAGGCCTTGCCCAACCCCTTCGATTTCAGATAACTGGTGGGGTAGAGCATCTCCTGCATGCCGGGTCCCCCTTTGGGACCTTCATAGCGGATGATCACCACATCCCCTGCATTAATCCTGTCACCCAGGATCGCCGCCACAGCATCATCCTGACTTTCGAAAAGCCGGGCGGGACCACTGAAGGTAAGATTCGATTCATCCACCCCGGCGGTTTTCACAATACTGCCCTGCTCCGCCAGGTTGCCGAACAACACCGCCAGCCCCCCATCTTGAGAGTAGGCGTGCGCCAAATCCCGAATACAGCCGTTTTCACGATCGGTATCGAGACTTGGCCAATTTTTATTCTGGCTGAATGCGACCTGGGTCGGAACGCCACCAGGTCCCGCCAGATAGCGCTCCCGAATCTGAGCGTCCGAAGTCCGCTGAATGTCCCAATGATCGAGGGCGTCTGCAATGCTGCCACTGTGGACGGTGCCGCAATCCCGGTTCAGCAATCCTGCGCGATCCAGCTCGCCAAGGATCCCGATAACTCCACCTGCACGATGCACATCCTCCATGTGGTACTGCTGGGTGCTCGGCGCAACCTTGCACAGATTTGGCACCTTGCGGGACAGCCGGTCGATATCCTGCATGGTGAAATCGACGCCCGCCTCGTGGGCCGCCGCCAGCAGATGCAGCACGGTATTGGTGGAGCCACCCATGGCGATATCCAGTGTCATGGCGTTCTCAAAAGCCCCAAATGTGGCGACTGAGCGCGGCAGAACAGAATCCTCATCCTGCTCATAGTAGCGGCGGGAGAGATCGACAATCAGCCGTCCGGCTTCCAGGAACAATGCCTTGCGCGCCGCATGGGTGGCCACCAGGGAGCCGTTGCCCGGCAGACTCAGGCCCAGGGCCTCGGTCAGGCAGTTCATGGAGTTGGCGGTGAACATGCCGGAACAGGAGCCGCAGGTGGGACAGGCCGAACGTTCAATGGCCGCCACGTCGCTGTCGCTCTCATTGGGATCGGCAGCGGAGACCATTGCATCCACCAGGTCCAGTTTGATCTCTCCTTTGGAGGAGAGGGTGACCTTGCCCGCCTCCATCGGTCCACCGGAGACAAAAACCGTTGGAATATTGAGTCGCAGGGCAGCCATCAGCATACCGGGGGTGATCTTGTCGCAATTGGAGATGCAGACCAGCGCATCCGCGCAGTGAGCATTGACCATATACTCCACGGAATCGGCAATGATGTCCCGCGACGGCAGCGAATAGAGCATGCCACCGTGCCCCATGGCGATGCCGTCATCCACCGCGATGGTATTGAACTCCTTCGCAACACCACCGGCCTTTTCGATCTCCCGGGCCACCAACTGCCCCATATCTTTCAGATGGACATGACCCGGCACGAACTGGGTAAAGGAGTTGGCAATGGCGATGATCGGCTTTTCGAAATCGTCGTCCTGCATCCCGGTAGCCCGCCACAGGGCGCGGGCACCGGCCATGTTGCGTCCATGGGTGGTGGTGTGGGAACGGTATTTCGGCATTTCACTCTCCGCGGGGCAGCTCAAGCGCGCATTATGCCCCGATTTGCCGGGAGCAAACAATCACAACTCCGGGTCAAACGGGAGACGCAGACAGAATTCGGCGCCTCCCGTTTCACTGTTGCATACTTCGATAGTGCCGCCATGCTTCTCGACCGCCACCTTGACGAAACTCAACCCAAGACCAACGCCGGTGCGCTGGTATTCGGTAATCTGATCACCATGCTGAAAAGGTAGAAAAATAGTTTCCAACTGGCTTTCTGCAATACCCGGACCCTGATCCCTGATACAACAGACTATCTCGCTATCGAGACAGGTCAGGTGAACGGTAATCACCGAATCTTCGGGCGAAAACTTGACCGCATTGCCCAGCAGATTCTGCACGGCACGTTCCAGTATCCCGGCATTACCGTTGAGCCAGGCCTCTTCACACTCGATCTGCTGGTCGATACGAATACCACGCGACTGCGCCTGGATAAAAATCTCATCGACAGCACTATAGACCACTGAAACGAAATCGGTATCTGCAAATGTCGTGGCATCAACTGCTTCAGCCCGGGCCAATTGCAGAAAATCATCCGCCAGCCGCAGTGAACGCTGCGCCAATGGCCGTATCTGTTTGGCCAGCGACTCCGCTGTGCCTTCCGTTGCCTGCCTGGACTGTGTAAGAGAGAGCACCGACGTAATGGGAGAGCGGATGTCGTGAGAGAGAAAACTCAGCATCTTGGCACGGGTCCGTTCAGTGCGCTTGAGCGCACCGATAAATGAGAGCGTCACGATCATACCGAAACTGCCCGCAAGGGACTGGTCGAGGGGTTTCATCTGCACGAACAACTCGGTATCCGGCAGACGCAGCGCCTCGAAACGGATCGGCTGTTCGTTCAGTAACACACGCTGCATCAGTTCACTCCAGCAGTAACCACCCTGGATGTCCAGTTGGCTCAATAGCGTTTCAGCATCCATGCCGACCAGGGAAACCGCGTCCGCCTGACCAAGATAGAAAGCGGCGCGGGGGTTGGCCATTGCCACCTGCCCCATGGCATCAACCACCAGCAGACCATCGTCCATCTGGCTGATCGCATTCTCGATGAAACAGCGCAGATTGTGCAGTCGCTCATGGGCATGGCGCACCTGCTCAATACGGCGTTCAACAGACTCCAGCGTTCCCCGTGGAGGGGATTTTTCAGGCAGAGAGAGTTTCGCCGCAAAATCCTCCAGCATCAGCAACTCTCTTCCCTGCGGAAACTCATCTGCGGGCCAGCGCAGGCCCAGCATCCAGCTCGTCTCACCTCGTGAGACCCGTATCCACTGATCGGGGCCAAAACGCCGCCAAACCCCAGGACTGTGCCATTGAGCCTCTCCCTGTGGGAGCGACTCTGTTGCAGGGAAATCGCCCTCGGCAAACATCGGCGCGCCATTGGTGTCACAGACCATCCACCCGTTCAGTTTGGTGATCCGCTGGAGAAACCTCAGCCCCTGACGCAGATCTTCAAGGGACTTCGCCGAAGGCATCAGCTGGGACTCCTGTTGCAGTTTCTCCATCTCCTGATTCAGATAGCGAATGGTCTGCCCCAGACGGCGCCAACTCCATAACGGGTAGCTCAACACCAGGCCCAATAACGCCGCCGAGGGCGGAAACCAGATACGCAGAACATGCAGCACCAGCAACACCAGACCAAACAGGGAAAACAGCAGTGCCAAGGTCACCAGCGGCGCCCAGTGGGGACGCACCAAACCATAGAGAAGAAATACGAACGCCACCACCACCCCTGAAATCAACACTCTCCAAGGCATCTCCACCAGACTGAGAACCCTGTCCGTTCGCAGGGCCTCGAGGATATTGGCATTGATCTCCACCCCGGCCATCGGCTGACCGTGACCGGAGACCGGTGTGGGCAGTGCATCTCCCAGACCGGTAGCGGTCACACCCACCAACACGACGCGATCCTGAAAAGCAGCGGGCAAAAAATCCCCTGCCAGCACCTGGCTGTAGGAGTAACGGGGGTAGTGTCCGGCCGGGCCGGTGAAAGGAATCAATCGGTGCTGATCACGGAAGATTGGCTGCATGGCCGACTGGCGCTGCGCCTGATGCAGACCCGCCCTGTTCTTCTGCCAACGCTCAGGATCCAGCCACTGCAAAACAGAGAGCATCATATGGGGCCAGTAGGCTGCTCCTACCCCTTCATAGAGGTAGATGCTGCGGCCTATCCCGTCTGCATCCAGTTCCATATGCACATGCCCGAGGCCGGCAGCCACCGCGGACAATTCAGGCAGTGGCGAGGTCTCCACCAGTTGCCCGCCCTGTCGATACTCTTCCATGACCACGGGAAAGAAAACCCTGCCGCTGGCTGCGGTGGATTGAATCAGCAGACGGTCTCTCTCAGGGTGCTCCCTGTCACGCTCTGCAAACAGGATATCCATTGCGATAACCTTGGCCCCTGCAGCGGTCAGACGATCGATCAGACGGGCATGCAGATCCCGCGGCCAGGGCCAGCGGCCAAGTGCCTCCAGGCTTCTGTCATCCACTGCGACAATCACAACATCCTCAGCCGGCGGAGTGTGCCAGAGGTTGAGTTGCATATCGTAGATGAGTTGATCCCAGCGCCACAACCAATTGCTATAGACCAACAACAGGATCAGACCGACCAGCGCAAACAGCGACCACTCGGGAAACCTGAAAACCTGGGCGGAACGACTCATGGGCGAGGCTGTGGTAAAGGCAGGTCGAGGCGATAGACCTGCGATTGCCGCACATCGTCCTCACTCTCCATCAGCGCATCCACACGGATATAGTAGGTGCCCGGCCAAGGCACCGGCAGCACCCGTTCGGTATTCGTGCCAATCCGCTCCAGCAGGCGCTGCTGCAACGCGGGATCCGCGGCGACCAGAAAACGGTAACCCCAAGCCTTGTCGACAACGTTCCAGCGAACCCACATCCAGGGGCCATTGAATTGGGGCGCCTCGATCACTGGAACCTCAACCTTCACCGGTGGTGGGGGAGGGGAAGGAAGGGGGGGCGGTTCGTTCAGCAAAAATCGGTGCTCCGCACTCAGCCCCTCCAATCCCAATTCGTCGATACCCCGCACACGAATGCGGTAGCTGCCGGGAGCTAATTCCGGCAGGGTGAATTCAGGGGTTGCAAGCACCTGCTCCACGATGACCCCGGCGCCCGGCTCCCCCCGCAAAAGCTGCACCCGATAGGCTTCGGCACCCTCCAGCCCTGACCAGCGGAGAGGCGCTGCGGGCAGGTCCATCTCGACCCCAAGTCTACGGATATCAGGCGGGGTAAGCAGGGGGCGGGGCTTTAGCGGGGGCTTCCCGGGTTCGATCATGGTGCCGAACCCTGCATCGACATCCAGGCTCTCCCCACCGCCGTCAACAGCCACCCGGCCCTTCATCACCTCATTGCGCGTCAGGCCGCTCCCGGACTCGACACCGACACGGAAGCCGGTGCCCCGTACCATGGTAACCGCCGCCGGGGTGGTGATCTGAAACCGGGCACCTGTACCCTGCAAAGGCTCCACTTCACTCTCCACCCGTCCGTACTGCACCCGCACCCGGGTATCGACCATACCCGCCTCACCAAAAGCAGAGAGAGTGTCCATAGAGATCCTGGTCTCAGGGCCAAGCATCAACCGGGAGCCATCGGCAAACCTGAGTGCAAGGCTGCTCTGTCTACCGGTGGTAACCACATCGCCAATCTGTAGCTGGTCCACCTCGGAAAGCAAAATGGGATCACTCTCCCCCGCACGAACAATGCTCACTTCACCTTCAAGAGAGAGCACCTCTGCCGGACTCGGGGTAAGCTTCAGCCACTCCAGCGGCACCTTGATTTCAGTACCCAATGGAATCCGCGTGGGATTTTCGATCTGATTGTAGTACTGCAACCTAACGGTTGAGATCTCGTTTTTCAGGTATTGAGCACTGATTTTCGAGAGTGAGTCACCGCCCCTCATGCGATAAATCCAATCCTCAGCCTGAACTGAAGAAAGGGTCAGGATCAATAGTGAGATCGCGATAAGAAAACGGGTATAACGCAACATCTATCTATCTTTCATGAGGTGATAGACCAACAGAAATTTCAACCGAATGGTGGAGGGGAGACTACATTCTTACGGATTGAACCGTATCAGACAACTCCCTCTGCCTGACTACACCAATTTCACGATTATTTAGCAGGAATTGAAGGCCTGGGCGCTACGGAAAAACGTTGTAATAAGAGGTTGTTCCACTCCAGGTCTATTCAACACTGCCATCGGCCATTTCTGACCGATGGAATATGCCGAATAATTATGCAATTCAGACAGTAACTGCGGGCACCATGTCATTTTTTTGCAGCTGTTCCAGACGATACCCCTGATGATAGACCGCCTTGAGTCTCCAGCCATTTTCCGGCACCAGACTCAGTTTACGCCTCAATCGGCTCATGTGAGTATCCACGGTGCGGGTCACCAGCCCCGGGCCAAACCCCCAAACCGTCTCCAGCAGGTGGTCCCGGGAGAGCAATCGGCCGACATTGGAAAAGAGAATCCAGGCCAGCTGAAACTCTTTCTCGGTCAACTCGATGGATACCTCACCGCTGACAATCATCTTGGCATCCCTGATGAGTTTGAAATTGCCGATTTCAAGCACGTCATTGCGCGAGGTCTGACCGGTTTTACGGCGTGCCAGGGCTTTCACCCTCGCCAGGGTTATTTCACGCGAGATCGGTTTTGCGAGATAGTCATCTGCTCCCCGCTCCAGTGCTTCGACAATATCCCCTTCGCTGTCCCGGTGAGTGACAAAGAGCACAGGTATGTTCCAATCCATCTCCTTGCGCACCCAGGAGAGCACCTCGATGCCTGTGGCATCAGGCAGTTCCCAGTCCATGATCAACAGGTCGTAGGATTCATGCCTCAGCTCCCGGATATAGGCATTCGCATCTGCAAAAGTACGACAGACATACCCTTCCGATTCCATCCATTCACGCAGCACAACAGATTGCACCGGGTCATCTTCAAGACAAGCAATTCGCACTACATTTCTCCTTGCTTATTATTTTGTCTAGACTTCTGTCGCAGAGCAGCGGCACCCCAACCAGGCACCGCCGCCCATCCACATCGATCCTGAAGTGGTGTTTTATTTCACATCGATCTCGACACGCCGGTTCTGATAACGGCCGTCCTTCGTGCCGTTGTCGGCCACAGGCTGAGTCTCACCCATACCTTTGGAGGTAATCTGGTCAGCCGGAACACCTTTGCTCTCCAGATAGAGCTCAGCAGATCTTGCACGACGCTCCGAAAGCACCTGGTTATATTCGGCAGAACCTGTGCTATCGGTATGTCCGATGACTTCCACTGCACTACCACGTGAATGTGAAAGTATCTTAGCCGCGACTGCATCCAACGCCATCTTGGCCTTATCACTCAATTCAGCACTGTTGAGCTTGAAGTTCGCATGACCAACGAGGGTGAAATCAAGACTGCATCCCGCCGAATCAACTGTTTCACCTGCGGGGGTGCTTGGGCATCTGTCCTTATAGTCCGCTACGCCATCACCGTCGGAATCCAAGGCACAACCGTTGGCATCCACGCTGGCGCCGGCAGGGGTACCCGGGCACTTGTCCTTATAATCGGCAACGCCGTCACCGTCAGAGTCCAAAGCGCATCCAACCGCATCAACCTTCACACCCTTCGGCGTGCCGGGGCATTGATCCTTATCGTCAGTGACACCATCACCATCGGAGTCCTGCATCAGGGCACAGCCCTTCTCATCAACCTTGGTTCCTTTGGGGGTACCGGGACAGGCATCCAGGGGATCGACGACACCATCACCATCTGCATCGCCATAGCAGGCGGGGTCGATAGGGAATCCTGCGTCATAATGGTTGGATTCCCAACACTCACCATAGTTGGTGTGAATGACGCTCTTGCCCGGCTCGTGAATAAAACCGTCCTCAACCGCGTAGGCCGGCGTTGCCACTACTGCGGAAAGCATGAACGGCACTGCCGCAAGGCGCATTGTTATCTTCTTTGTCGAATCCATTTTTCTCTCCAATTTTTCCTAATTCAATAAACGTCCGCTCAGGCGGCGGCGTCTGCTTTAAACAGATGAATATCCTGTTGCGGATAGGGGATACTGATACCCTCCTTGTCAAAGGTGGTTTTGATCGTCTCCAGCAGATCCGCCCGGGTAGTCCAATAATCAGAGGACTTGACCCAGGGGCGCACAGCAAAATCGACACTGCTGTCATTCAACGTCAGCAGCATAACCGTCGGCGCCGGATTCTCCAGCACTGTGTCGTTTGCTGCAAGTATATCGTTGATCAGGTCACGTGCCTTTTTGATATCGTCGTCGTAACCGATACCGATCACCAGATCGATACGCCGGGTGTCCCTGGCAGAGTAGTTTACAATCGTTCCGCCATAGATCTGCGCGTTGGGCATTGTGATCTCGCGGTTATCACCGGTCTTCAACATTGTATGGAAGATACGGATCTCCTCTACCACACCCATCTCGCCACCCGCTTCGATCAGATCGCCAAGTTTGAAGGGGCGAAAGATGATGAGCATGACACCTGCGGCAAAACTGGAGAGCGAGTCCTTAAGCGCCAGACCGACTGCCAGGCCGGCTGCACCGAGAATGGCCAACGCGGAAGTGGTATTGACCCCCAACTGTTCAAGGGCGGCCATGACAATGACTGCCAACAGCGATGCATAGGCGATATTGCTGAGAAAGCTGATCAGCATCTGATCAACCTTGCCCTTAACCATCACCTTCTCCAGCCCCCGCACCAACAGGCGGGCGACCCAGCGACCGATGACGAAGACCAGCAGCGCCAGGATGATCTTGGTTCCCCAGGGGATCACATAGGCGTTAAGAATTTGTTCTACGGATATTTCCATTTCTCATTTCCCGAAATTGGTCAGATAAATTATTATTTTCCCGGCTTAATAACTTCTTCTCCCGTCAGTAGACAGAAATAACAGTATAGCCATCGCAGAGATTTAGAACCCTGAATCGATAAAACCCATCTATATAGGTACTCAAGAACGCCAGCATAGGGGATTATCCTAAGCTGACAAAGCCACGACTTGTGAATATTTGTAAACTGGGACGTGTAAAAATTCGCAATTCGAGGGAAAAAGCGTGTGTTAGATATTCCTGCCAAGAGCAGCTTGGGCCGTGCAAAATCATTCAATAACAGTCACTCTATATCTACCATCCCAGCAAACCTAACGAGGTAGACCCAATGTCAGTACTCCTTGAATTCAGCATGTTCCCCACCGACCGGGGTGAAAGCGTCAGCACTGAGGTCAGCCAGGTCATCAAGATGATTCGCGAGAGCGGCATCAGCTACCGCCTGACGGCTATGGGGACTATCATTGAAACCGGCGATATTCGTGAAGCACTCGATCTTGTCGAGCAGGCCTACCGGGTACTGGAGGCGCAAGGCTGCAGACGCATCTACTCATCACTGAAATTTGATATCAGAATTGGCAAGGATAACCGTCTGGAGCAGAAAATACGTTCCGTGAGGGAGAAGATCGGCGAGGTCCAGCAGTAGTTCACCGATAACCGGACATAGATGCCGCCGCACAGCGCCCCCTATATCCTGGAGACCTTATCCCTGTTTGGGATATTCTATTCCCTATTTTTCCTACCATGCGAAAAATACTTCGCCGCCAACGACCTATCATGCCATCCGAACCAGCATCCGCCACACAGCTTCAATCCGCAATCGATCTCTGGAAAGAGAGCTTTTCCGGCGTACTATCCACCCAATCAAAAGGTGAACCTGGGTTTCCCTTCGGTTCGGTGGTGCCATTCTGCCTGGATGGAGAAGGCAATCCGCTTCTACTGCTCTCGCACCTGGCGGAGCATACAAAAAACCTGGACGAAGTCAGCGCCTGCTGTCTTACCGTCATGGAACAGGGGAACGGAGATGTGCAGAAGCTCGCCCGCCTCTCCTGTTTGGCGCGCGCCGCACAGATCGAAACACCGGCACCCTCCCTGGTGGAACGTTATTTCCGCGACTTTCCCGACACACGCCCCTACTTCGAAACGCTGAATTTTCGCTTCTACCGACTACAGCCGGTACGTTTCTATTTTGTCGGAGGTTTCGGCGCCGCACGCTGGTTCGACAAGAGCCGTTTAGTCTGCAAGTAAAACCACTAACGTGTCGGAACGTAGGCATGATCAAGCGCAGCGGATCAGGCAAAAGACCCGGCCTTTCAGACAGTGTCTGCCAGTTCAGCACTCGAACAGATCATCAGCATCGGCTAACATAGCCGCCCTGCAACAATCGAAGAGCCGCACCATCATGACCTCATCTGCCATTCTCGGCCCCCTGAGCAATCTGCATGAAATGCAGGCACAACTTGTGGAGTCTCTCACTTCTGAGGAAGCGGCTCAGCAGTACCATCCTGAACTCGGCTCCCTCAACTGGCAGTTTGGCCAAGCGGTCTATCAGGAACTCCATTGGCTGCGTCTGATCGTTGCCGGTGATGATGACCTGAGCAAGCGGGTCGCCCACCTGTTCACGCCAGGCAAGCTCAGTATCGAGGAGCAGTGCAGTCAACTGCCGCCCACCGATCACCTGCTCAACTGGGCTGCCGAGATCCGCGACGAACACCTCATGCGGCTGGCCAATCCAGCCACTCTGCCGGATCATCCGCTGCTCGCCAATGAACGGCTGCAGTGGTTTTTGCTGCAGGAGCAGGCCAAACGCTATGAAACGATGTTGCTGCTACTGAACCAGCGCAGCCTGCAGATCGACACCAGCGGCTATCAGGTCACCCAGATACTCAAGGCTGCCGTGCCCCACTGGGAAACCAAGGAGCTTTCCCGGGGACACTACCGCGTCGGCGCCAGAGACCTCCCAGCCGCCTACGACAACGAACTACCGGCCCAGGCGGTGGAACTCACCAGTTTTCGGATTGCACTGGACCCGGTCTCCAATGCCGAATTCCTCGCCTTCATGGAAGCCGAAGGCTATCAGAACCCGGAACTCTGGGATGAAACAGGCCGTTACTGGCTGGAAAAACACCCAGTCAACCATCCAGAATACTGGTGCCAGGACACAATGGGTAACTGGTACGTCATGGGTGTCAACGGTCCCAGCGACCTGCCGCCGGATGAACCGGTATCCGGCATCAATCGTCACGAGGCTCAGGCCTACGCCAACTGGATCAGCTCTTTGGGTGGGAAATTCGAAGGGGCCGTTCTGCAACACGAATACCAGTGGGAGATTGCTGTGCGAACCGGGGTGATAAAAAACCTGGGGCGTGCCTGGGAGTGGTGCAGCAATCCCTTCCACCCCTATCCCGACTTCCAGTCCTTCCCTGCAAGGGAGACCTCCGAAGCTGATTTTGACGAGCACCATTTCACCCAGCGCGGCAGCAGTCTGCACACTCAGCGCGTGCTGCGCCGGCCCAGTTTGCGGGATCGCGCCCGGCCTGAGCAGCGTTTTCAACTGGTCGGTCTGCGACTGGTCTTTCCACCGCTGCACGAGTGGACCTGATGCGCCTGTTCCCGGAAAAACGACTGATCAGGAATGCATTTCTCAGCTTTTGAGGATATCGTCACAACTCCGGGTGGTCTGCCTAAAGATTCCACAATAACTGCCAACAACCCGGTTAGAGGAAATGCAACCAGAGTTCAGCAGATGGCAATCAACTCGATCGTGGGACCGGCCGTTCAGGGCATCCAGCGGGGATTCCAGGGCATGCGCCGTGTCGCCTCGGAGATCGCCAGCGTCAACCAGACAGAAAAACAGAGTCCCACCGACCTCTCCCGGGCGATGGTGGAGATGAACCAGCAGGCGCACCAGGCCAAAGCCTCGGCCCAGGTGCTAAAGACTGCCGACGATGCCATCGGCACCCTGTTTGATGAGCGGGCCTGAAGCCGCGGGGTCGTTCGTATTGAGATGATGACAAGAACAACTGCCCACTCAATGTTGCCGATCAGTAAAAAAGCATCGACAGATCCACAGCCGTAACATCCTTGGTCAGATCACCCACAGAGATATCATCCACCCCGGTCTCGGCAATCCCCCGGATCGTCTCCAGATTGACGCCACCCGAGGCCTCCAGCCGCACTTTGCCTGAAACAAGGGTGACCGCTTCGCGCAGCCCATCCAGGGAAAAGTTATCCAGCAGCACCCGCTCAGCACCGGCTTCCAGCGCCTCGCGCAGTTCATCCAGCGACTCCACTTCAATCTCAATACCCACGCCGCCAGGGGCCAAATTCTGAGCCGCGTCTAACGCCGCAGCGATGGAACCGGCGGCGTGAATGTGATTCTCCTTGATCAGTATCGCGTCGTAGAGGCCGATGCGGTGGTTATCACAGCCACCGCAGGTTACCGCATACTTCTGCTGCAGCCGCAGACCAGGCAGGGTCTTGCGGGTATCAAGAATTCGCACGCCGGTTCCCGCCACCCGATCAGCATAGATACGCGCCCGGGTCGCTGTTCCGGAAAGGGTTTGCAGATAGTTCAGCGCGGTGCGCTCCCCACTGAGTAGGGCACGACTGTTCCCCGTCAGGGTACAGAGCTGTTGATCCAGCTCCACCCGATCACCGTCTGCAACACGCCATTCGATGGCAATCTCCGGATCGAGCTGGCGGAAAACCTCATCGAACCAACCTGTTCCACAGATTACGGCGGACTGCCGGCAGACCACCTCGACGCGGCTGACGGCATCCACACTGAGCAGACCGGCGGTGAGGTCTCCTGAACCGATATCCTCGTCGAGAGCATCCCGCACCTGGCGGGTTATCAACTTCGGCGCGGGAAATATCACGTCAGTTCACAGAGAGCAGTTCCACGTCAAAGACCAGGGTGGCATTCGGCGGAATCACACCACCCGCACCGCAGCGCCATATCCAAGCTGCGACGGAATGGTCAGTTTGCGCTTGCCGCCCACCTTCATCCCGGCGACACCCTCATCCCAACCCCGGATGACCATCCCTCTGCCGAGAGAAAAACTGAAGGGTTCGTTACGATCCACTGAGGAATCAAATTTGCTGCCATCGGTGAGCCAGCCGGTATAGTGCACAGAGACAGTCTGGCCTGCGGCAGCCACTTCTCCGTCGCCTTCGACCAGATCGTCATATTTCAAGCCGGAATCGGTAATTTTTTCGCTCATGAATTAAATCTCTTTTAGAGTGGATGTATCGGGGAAACAGCCGTGCAGTGAACGAACTTAATTGCAGCGAAGGAAAGTGTCAACGACAGGAGGGCTATCGGCTAAATCCACTTAATCCGAAAACCCGGCGATCAATAGGGGGGTTGTTCCAGGTTTCGTCAGGCCGATCCGGCAGCCGTCCCGGTATGTTTCAGTGCATCCAACATGGCCCCGAGCGCCCGATCCATAATCGGGGCGTTCGCAACGTCCAGCACCTCGGCGCTGCCGTCACGCAGATGCATGGCAAGGCCATCCACTGTCAGCTCAAGGGCCTTGACCCCTTTGCGGTTGACGAAGACAAAGACATCAGTGACATCGCTCTTCCAGGATAACTTGACCCGCTTCTTCTCTTCACCGTCAAACAGCGCAAGCCAGGTTCCAATTTCCAACGACTCAGCCTGTTCGGTGAACTTATCGTGGATCGCCACAACGGCAGTCTCAGGCTCAAGATCATCCACCAATAAGGAAGACTGGTTGATCAACTGGCTGTCGGGGAAACTGATATGCAGATCCGTAACCGTATCGACTCCGGCAGAGAGGCTTTTTCCCCGCAGACAGGCAATATGGCAATTCTGCAGCTCTTTAAAAAGCCGCGCCATTTTGTGCTGATCAAAAGAGATCGCGTTCAGTCTCTCCCGCAGGTTCCGCAGAAGTTCAGGAATATTACGCAGCAACTCCTGCCGCTCCGCATACTCTTTTTTCGGCGCGACACTCCAAAGCAGCTTATCGACTATCTCCAGGGACTCCTTCCACTCTTCACTCTCTGGCCCCTGCCGCAGATAGTTGAGCAGCAGTACGTCTTTCCAACCATCGCGCAATAGTGATATTACCGCATCGGGCAGCTGTTTCTGGAACTGCAGCCGTTTGTTCAATTCATCTGTAACAGCGGCCTTGGCTGCACGTAACTGCTCCTTGCCACGGGTTACCTGATTGGTGCGCTGTTCCGCCACATCCGCGCCGCGCTGCTCCCGCTCCCACCATTCATTGAAATCGTCATTCAATACCGTGAAGATAGCAGGATCGTCGTCGAAATCCGTCAATACACGCTTAACGATACTTTCGATCATGCCAAACAGACCGCCGGACGATCGGTCACCGTCATCATTCCAGCCAATCGCCGCCTGTGCCAGGTTGTTCAGCAGCCGTCTGGCAGGGTGCACCTTTTTGCTGAAGAAGGTCTTGTCGATGATGGCGACCTTGAGCATGGGAATCTGCAGGCGGCTCAGCAGGGCCTTCATGGCATCCGGCAAGCTGTGGTCGTCCAGAATGAACTCAAAGAGCATGGAGATGACGTCGATCGTATCGTTGTCCGCCTCTCCCAGCGCCCGGTGGGTTCTACCCTCTTCCAACATGCGCAGATCACTGGCCAGACGCGCACGCAGGTTGCCTTCTCCCTCGTTATCGAGGGGCACCATTACTGTATTGGATTGCTGCAGAGAAGAGAGCGCACTGAGCAGCTCGACCGTCTCCACCAGAGGCACCGAGATCGGCACCCCGCCGGCACCTATCGGCATCCGCCCCGGTACGGCAGACCCTCCGGCAGGAGCTACACCCCGCCGCAGGTTCAAAAGCTGCTGCAACGTCTCGAAAACCTCGGTTTGCAGATCACTCCGTTCATCAGCAACCTCGCCGACCCTTCCGTCGGTCTGTGCTTCACGACGGGCACGGCTGACCGCCGGAGAGACCGGGTTACGCCGTACCTGCTGGGTCAGTTTGGGTATGACGCCAGCCTTGCCCAGCACCAGATTAAGCTCGTCGTAAAGTCCGCCGATGAAGTGCATGACCTGCTTATCGAACAGCTTGTAGATGACCAGCTTGACCGGCAGATCAACTTCGACATTCCGCATCGCCTCCTGGAAGGCATTGCAGACCACACCGGGTGCAAGTGGATTGTGCTGCTCGCTCACCTCATCCGTATCACCGGTCAGCTGAGCAAAACGCTGCCCCAGGGCATACAGCTCTCTGGAGTAGCGGTTCTCGCTTTTGGATATCATGTTGGTGATGGCCAGAGAGTCTTCCAACTCATCCTCGCCCAGCAGGGACATCTCGGAGTCGCGACTCAGTTCGGCAAAGGTCCGTTGATTGACTGGAGCCTCACCCGTCTCCCAGAAACGGTCGAACTTCTGCAACACTTCCCGGCTGAACACCCGGTCGATCCGAGCCCGCTCCTTACGCAACTCACGCATCGCGTCGAAGTAGGTTGTCTGCACGGAATCATTGCCGGACTTGTCGGCCAGCTCGTACATTGCGTCATCGAGCTTTTCGAACAATCCGCTCATCAATTGGGGGAGTGTTCTGACGACGTGTTTACGACAAGCGTCGACGATCTTGCGACCCTTCGCATCAAGAGAGATCTGCCGCTTGCGCGTTGCAGAATCACCGAAAGAGATTATGTTGTCTTGCCGCTGCATTTTAATAATTGTGATAATGGCCTCAGCCGTTTGGCGGATTATCTCAACCCGCCGATTCCATTTACTTCCAAGTCACATTGGGAGACTATGTCAACAACCTTGTTATGACTGCGAATGTCTTCACAAAACCACCTATATCCGGTCATTCTACTAAAGAAGTGTCTCCGCTCCACCATGCAAGATGCTGGGAAATTAGCACTTTATCCCATAGCATTCAATTTGGTTCAGTAATTATAGCGGCATTCCTGACGATAGCTTAACGAGCCGCGCTCATTTCATGATCAAAAATCCCGATCCGACTGGGGAATCCGGCTTGAAGAGCGGTAATTTCTTAACAAAGCACTCATCCTGGGTTATGGTTTAGCTAATTTATTTCTGGGTTCCCAATTTATGCGATTGATCCGGCATCTCGCCACCTCTCTGCTGGACAGCACCCGTGATCTGCTCCCCATTATCGCAGTCATCGCTTTTTTTCAGACACTGGTCAAGTGAGTCTTCGACCTCGTGAAAGATTTTGGGACATCCCAGTCCCCAAAATCGACTCGGCCTTCGACAGCCTGTTTGTGCCCCGGCCGTCCCGGAG
>JAESPE010000120.1 GCA_016756835.1 gamma proteobacterium endosymbiont of Lamellibrachia anaximandri
AGTGCCAGTGACCGGGACGGCCGGGGCACAAACAGGCTGTCGAAGGCCGAGTCGATTTTGGGGACTGGGATGTCCCAAAATCTTTCACGAGGTCGAAGACTCACTTGCGGATTCGGCGGATGATGGGCGTTGGCACAATTTCGTGCTGCCCACCGATATACAGCCACCACTGCGCCTGGGGCATAGTGCCAGTGATGCAGCTGGTTACATTCACGCACGGGTCACGACACGTCTGTCACGGTTGGATGCGGAGGACGCCCCCTCGCTGGAAGAACTGCACGGCTTGGGCGCAGCGCTCGAAATCGCCCTCGACATGAAACGGGATATACAGCTTGCACTGGACGATCACATTGACTGGAATGATGTTGACCGCGGCATACTGCTGGCAGGTCCACCCGGTACCGGCAAGACGACACTGGCTATGGCGATTGCAAAGGACTGCGGTATAAAATTTATTGCGGCCAGCGCATCCAAATGGCAATCAGGCAGTGGCCTCGGTGAGCATTTGGCACAGATCCGCGAGTCCTTTGAAGAGGCCAGGCGTTTTGCACCATCGATCCTGTTCATTGATGAGATTGATTCGATCGGCAACCGTGAGAATCTGGACAGTCACGGCTTAACCTACCAGGCCACGGTTATCAATTATATGCTGGAGCAACTCGACGGTTTCTCGGGTCGTGGCGATATCATCGTCATTGGTGCAACCAATTATGCAGACAATATTGACCCGGCACTCAGACGGGCCGGGCGGCTCGATCAGGTAGTGGACGTCGGTTATCCGACGGTGCGGGCACTGGTTGGGATCTATAACTACCACCTGAAAGAACTAAAAACAGCCGGCAAACTTGCCACAGATGTCAATTGCGATGCGCTGGCGCGGGTATCATTCGGTCTGACAGGTGCCGATGTCGAATTTTTCGTACGCGGTGCAGCCCGGCGGGCTCGCAAGCGCAAGGATATCATCCGTCAGGATGACCTGATGGCAGAGATCATGCGTCGCCCTCGTAGCGAAGGGCTATCCAAGCCGTTTGATAACAAAACCATTCAGCGCCTTGCTGTACACGAAGCCGGTCACGTCGTTATGCGGCTGCTGGGTAAAAACAAGGGTAAGGAAATCAGTTACGTATCCATCGCCCCTCGAAGTGACGGACGCATTGGTTATACTGCGGCATTTGACGATGAACGCGTGTCCATGACAAGTGAGGATTATCTGCACGAGATACGGATCCTGCTTGCGGGACGAGCCGCAGAGGAGGTGATGTTCGGCACAAACGATGTATCGGATATGGCAGGTAAATATGATTCGAAAAGTGATCTGTCTCAAGCTGTAAGTATGCTGCACTACATCAATAAGTACTCCGGATTGGGTGAGCTGAAAGACATTGTATTCCGTTTCGATCTTACACAGGAAGCTGCGCAGGAACACGAGCAGCACATTGACAGGAAAGTCATGGATCTTTACACGGATCTGCTCGATGAAATGGGTCGATCGAAGTCTCTGCTCAAACGGATTGCCGACAGGCTGGCGGATGAACAGGTGCTGGACAGGTCTGAAATCGAAAGGTTGGCGCAGGATAGCGGGGCCTGACGCAGGCTGGATGAGGATCAGGACCGGCAACCGGTGTGAGGTTAGAAGGCATGATGATGGAAATCGATGCAAACGCGGTGTCGGACTTCCTGTCACAACATGAGGTGGCAGAACCAATCATGATCAAACGGCAAGGTATACCGCACGCTGTGATGATCCCCTATGAAATCTTCCAGGCGATGCATCGAGACAGCCGCCGTGCGTTGCGTGTTGAAGAGCTGACCGACGAAGATTTGGAGGCCATATTCAATAGTCGGCCACCAACTGAACACAACCAATATAATGATGAGTCTGAAGACTGAGTTATCCTTCCCGATAATTCGTACTGCTTGAAATTCTCGACCTTTTTCACGAGCCACACCCGCTACCGCTCAGGGCTCCATCATCCCTTTCGCGAGCTGGCTCATGCGTTGGAACCTCTTCACAGCTGCGCCGTCGTCATTGGCATCGGCGAGCTCCGCGTTCCTGTCAATCCACTCAAGAAGCGTCTGGTCAACGATTGCCGGCACCATCGACATGATGTCGACCCACTTGTCGTTCAAGGTAAGCTGAAGCAGATTGATGAGCTTCGATTGCGGACTGAGGCGGCGAAGCGACTCTTTTTGAACCTCGTGGATTCCCACGAAGTTCGTCGACGTAGACGCGATGTCCATGAGCTGGTCCAGAACCTGGTTCGCCTCTTCCACGGTTTGTGTCATCACGCTTTCCTCCGATTTGGACGTTCGTCCAGAGTCTACCTGGATTAAAAGCTCCGATTCAAGCAGTGATCCCATAGCTGGATTTGTACACGAACAGCGGACAGAATCTGCTCGAGTAGAAGAGCGGCTGCCTCTTCCTCGTTGAGCCGCCTTAGGGCGAGTTTCTTCTTCAGGTGGCTGATCAGTTCGTCATCGACCAGTGCCGGCACCAGGTCTGGGATTTGAAGCCAGAGTTGGGGTTCGCTCAGGGTTTCCAGAAGCAGGATGAGCTTGGAGTGCGGGCTTGGTGTTTGCAGGGCAGGCGCCAAGATCCTGCCCTGCTCGAGCAGCAAGTTCAGGAAGTCGTCTACGATGTGCTCGGCCTCCTCCTCGGTCTGCTCGTTCCGTCGTGACTTGGTGCGCTCCCAGTCATCTATACTGTAGGCTTGCTGGGCGGCCTTGCGGCCTTCGATGTCCTCGGGCGGCACAGTGACCTGGGGCGGAGTGATCCACGCCGTTGGATTCATTTCCATGGCCTGCGCCAGAAGCCGTGCGCACCGTCGCCAGCTCTCCACCCTATCAAGTTCCACCGTCCATTCTCGATCAAGGCTTAGAAATGGGTTTGTGGTGAGGTACTTGCCGAGACGCTCCGCCGTATGATCGCCGAGGACGACCGTGACGATGGGTTTATGTGCATTGGTTCCGATCTCCTGACTGACGACGGGGCGGCCGATGCTGTTGGGTGTTGCGATGTAGAGCAGTGCTTTCGAATGACGCGCATCCTTGAAGAAGTAGTTCGCATCCTCCTCCGCGCGCTGGACGTCGTCCGGATCCGAGATGAAGAGCCTCGTGTCCGGCCAGGTCTGCCTGATCCAGGATGCAATGCGATGCGCAGCGTCGGTATCGAGATGGCAGTAGGATATGAAGAGGTCGTGTCGAGGCTCGGTCTCCTTGAGAGAGGCAGGGCTCTTTCGGTCGATCAGGCGGCCGTTGTCGACGCACAGCTCACGAATCCTTGCCCCGCTGAACAACAGCGATCGGTTAGACGGAATGATGCTCGGAATTGGAAACTTGATCGCGTAGCAGAAGATCTCCCGATAGGTGTCCTCGGCCGCTCGAAGCCTCGGACCATCGTGCGCAAGGTTGTAGTCGCTCAGGAAAGAGACAACTTCGTTGATCTCGAAAATGCGTTCGCGCTGCTCCCGCTCTATTGGTACGTGCCGGGCGAGAATCACGTGCCCATTCCCGTCGAATACGACGAGCCCGCAGGTACGGCTCTTCTTGCCAAAGCTACGCAGGATCTCGCGTGACTGCTCAGCTTTCGCGCGTGATGCCGGATCGATCGCCCCGTGTTCGTTGATCGGGAACAGATTCAGGAAGATCGTTTCCCACCGCGCCTCTTCGTCGTCCCAGAGCACGGGGACGACGCAGCCGAAGATTTCTGTCAGGTTTAGTACCGAGAGGATGTCCACAACCACGGTGCATGGGGTTGACTCGTCGATGGGGGCCGAGAAATCCAGTGGGCGCTGCAGGAAGACAACAGGGAGAACAGAGCTGCCATCGCGGACAAGCTTAATATGCGCGTCGGCGTGGCCCTTCAAGTCTTCGCGCTGGATGTCCTCCCACGTCGGGAGAGTGCTATGGTCGATTTCCCCCTCAGGGTGGGACACCTCCCTATCTTTCATGCAAGCTCCGTGTGGATAGCAAATTCCAGATTATTATCTGAAAACGCTATGTTAGGTGGCCTCAGTCCTGTCCCTGGCGAATGGTTTCTCAAGCGGGGGTCGAGAGTTGTAACGGGCTGCGGTAATGCTATCGCTACGAGATCCTGTTCCCGGTTTATTGCTTGCCGGACTTTTGCCGGGATCAGTCCAGCACGGTTGTGTACCGTAGTGCAGAATGCAACGGACATGCCCCTATGGCCAAAAAACCAGTCGTATTGAGATATCGACATCTTAACATCTGTTGAACGCGTCACAATGTCTTTGTGTATTGCCTCGAATGAGGCATACAATTGACTGGAATAATTCTAGTTGCCATTTGCGGGTGCAGGTTGAGATCGTTTCCTGGGAACTAATGTTCCGACAAATTGAAAGGGCTCTGTATTGGATCTGATATCCCTGGATGGTTTAGACATAACGGAACTCCCCATGCCACCTCAGGGTGTACTGGCTGTCGTCCATGCCTGTGCCCGGAACGAGATGGATGCAACACGCATTAGTGAACTGGTTACTCAGGTCCCTTCGCTTTCAGCAGAACTTCTACGCCTTTCGAATACTGCTTACTTTGGCTTTTCAGGGGAAGTGACCTCTATTGCCAGAGCTGTGACGCTCATTGGGCATAGAGTGCTCAGAAATATTGCCCTATGCATTGCCATGAAAGCGACGCTGAAACCGGATCAATTACCTGCATTTCCTGTGGCTGAATTCTGGGAGATGGCACTGCGGCGTGGGGTATGCGCCCGTATTTTGGCAGCAGAAGCGGCTCAAGACAAAGAGGCAGGTTTTACCGTTGGACTGCTGCAGGATTTTGGGTTGCTGGTTATGTTCTATCTGAACCCAAAGGTAACGAACGAATGGAGTCGTTTGTCCGAGTTAACCCCCGATACTCGATATGACTTGGAACAACAGCTGTTTAACACTACCCATGATCGAGTGGGCTTCCAGCTTGCTCAAGCCTGGTCATTGCCTGAAGAGTTCACGATTGCAATGGGCTACCATCATCAGGGAACTTCAGCCGAAATTGATAAGTCATCGGTGGAACTCTGTAAACTGGCCCAGTGTGCGGACTGGATGTCTGCTGTATTCACATCTGATAACAGGAGAGAGGCAATAAAGCAGAGCCGTTCACTCCTGTTGGATTACTACGGAATCTCATCAGAACAGAGCAATGACCTCATGGCGCAGGTAGCTGTGAGTATGAATGAAGCTGCCAGTGCTTTTAGATTTGATCTAGGCGAGCAGGTTGATTTTGAGGATTTGATCGGGGAAGCAAATTTGCACCTGGTTGAGGAGAACCTGAGCTTCCAACAGATGAACTGGCATCTGGAACACACGCTGAAGGAACGGGACAAGATTGCTTCTGAACTGAACAAGGAACTCGATTTGGCCAGGGAAGTTCAGCGCAGCCTACTGCCAGATGAATCGGATCATTTGGAGGGGATTGCCGGCCTCAATGTCTCTGCAAAAGTAGTTTCAGGGGATTTCTATGACTTTTACAAGCTTCGCAATGGAAAGGTGGCTTTTTGTATAGCTGATGTCTCTGGAAAAGGAATGAATGCAGCACTGCTTATGGCAAAAGCAAGCAGCCTGTTTCACTGTTTGGGTAAGAGTATTCATGACCCTTCAAAGTTACTGGCCATGCTTAACAGGGAGATTCTCGAGACTTCCATTCACGGTATGTTTGTCACCATGCTGGCCGGGGTTTTTGATCCAGAGTCCCGAGTGGTAAAAATCGCGAATGCCGGCCATCTCCCTGCCATTTTGATGCGGGGGAGTACGTTTGATTCTGAATACCCCGCGATGGCGCCTCCTCTGGGTGTCATTCCGGATGCCAGATTTCCACTCGATGAGTTACGCTTGACCTCCAATATGCATCTTTACCTCTATACAGATGGATTATTGGAGGCGAAGGTCAATGGAGAGCAGAGGCTGGAACGAGAGGGGTTACTTCAGCTCTTTTCCCGCTATTCAGATATACCACCTGCAATGCGCCTGCTGCATATTGTTACAGATGTCCGCTCCAGTGGAGGCAGGGTGGATGATGACATGACTATCCTTCTGCTGAAGGGTTAATGCTGTAATGGACGCTTCCGAAACAGTGGTGGATATCCGAGTACTTTCTGCGCCAAACCAGTTGAAGGTATTACGTCAACGGGTAAGAGATGTAGTTGCATCCACCGGGTTTTCCAGCAAAGAGCAACAGGAACTAGTACTTGCGGTGGATGAGGCGTGTTCAAATATAATCAAACATGCCTATCATTTGGAATCGGACAGAGAGATCCATCTTATAATCCTGAAAACTGATGAGGCGCTGATATTCCAGTTGAGCGATGATGCCAATCAGGTGGATACCTCAAAATTCAAGCCCAGAGAGTGGGATCAAATCAGGCCAGGCGGATTGGGACTGCATTTTATTCAGGAGGTTATGGATAAAGTGGCATTTATCGAAGCTGAAACCATGGGTAACACTCTGGAGATGGTCAAATATTTCTAGCGGTAAAGAGAATGACTTATCTAATAGAAGAAAAAAACGACTATTTGGTGGTGTACCTGGAAGGGGAAGTTGATCTGAGCTGCTCACCCGAAGCTAGAAGAGTGATACTGGATTGCTTGCAAAAGCAACGCCATTTGCTGGTTGACCTCTCCAGGGTCAGTTATATCGACAGTTCAGGCGTGGCCAGCCTGGTGGAGGGCTATCAAGTCTCCCGTAGCAAAAATCTCAATTTTGCTTTAGTGGGTGTCAGTGACAATGCTTTAAATGTCTTGAAATTGGCTAGGCTTGATCAGGTATTTCCCATCTATACTTCAATTGAGGCGCTACTTCAGGGTGGATCGTAAAATCCTTAAATGAATACCCGAAAATTTATAGAGAGGATTGGGGAAAAAACCATAGATGCGATTGAAGAGGTTGGTTACCACTTTTCGCTTCTGGTTGAGAGTTTCTATTGGCTGCTTGTCGGGCCCTTCGTCAAGCAACCGGTGCGGTTGCGTAATATATTTTCAGAGATGATGAAGATTGGTGTCCTGGCGATCCCGGTAGTTATTCTGCTCTCTTTCTCCAATGGGGTAATGATGGCGATACAGGGCATAGTCACTTTGCAGGAGTTTGATGCAGAATCTCAAGTCGTCCCAGGAATTGCATATTCAGTAACGCGGGAATTTGGAGTGTTGATTACTGCGATTGTGGTTGCTGGGCGTTCTGGTTCTGCCATTGCAGCCAGGATCGGCTCCATGCAGATGTCACAGGAAATTGATGCACTGCGGGTGATGGGAATTGAACCGGTCCGACATCTGGTCGCACCGATCATTTTTTCCATGTTAGTGATGATGCCGATACTCACCATTATGGCGGACTCTGCTGCACTGATTGGCGGAGGGCTCTATACCGGTATCGTGCTGAAACTCAGTTTGGGAACATTTATTGATCGCTGCTTTGATGTTTTGGTCGTCTATGATGTGATGCAGGGATTGTATAAAAGTCTGATATTTGGTGTGTTGATCGCACTGGTGGCATGTAGCAATGGCTTTTCCGTCAGCGGTGGTGCAGAGGGTTTGGGAAAAGCTACGACGCGGTCAGTTGTGATATCAATTGCAATGATTGTAATGGCAGATATGATCTTTACCTATTTCCTCAGCAGATGAATAAAGAAATGAGTAAAAAGTATGGTAGTGGAATCTGAATCCACCAAAGATGAGTCGGTCATCGATGTTCAGGATCTTGTGACCTATTACGGCACACGTAAAATACTTGATCAGGTAAACCTTAAGGTTCGGTCCGGTGAAATAATGGTCATCATGGGGGGAAGCGGCTCAGGAAAATCAACACTACTCCGCCATATGCTGGCATTGAACCAACCCGCTGCAGGCGCTATTCGTTTGTTTGGAAAAGATCCGAGCAAGCTCTCTGCCCCGCAACTGCATGCCATACGTCAGCGCATGGGGGTTTCGTTTCAGAATGGTGCACTCTTTAACTCTTTGAACGTGGAAGAAAACGTTGCTTTTCCTCTGCGTGAACATACCCGGTTGGATGAGAATACCATCAGGATAATGGCACGCATGAAGCTGGAAGTGGTTAATCTGGCCGGGTTTGAAAAGTTAATGCCTTCACAACTTTCCGGAGGCATGGTCAAACGAGCGGCACTGGCCCGCGCGATTGTTATGGACCCGAGCTTACTGTTTTTTGATGAACCGTCTGCTGGACTCGACCCTGTGGTCTCAGCCGATCTTGACGAGTTGATACTGCGGTTGCGTGATGCCATGAAGGTTACTATTGTCGTGGTAACCCATGAATTGGACAGCGCATTTCGTATTGCTGACAGAATACTGGTGCTGGATAAAGGAAAAGTACTCATTCTCGGTACCGTGGACGAGGTGAAAAGCAGTGATAATAAACGGGTACAGAATCTGCTGAATCGCAAATCAGAAGATGTCATCGTCAACCCGGATGAGTATTTACAAAGACTAACGGATGATCTGGCTGGATTATGAAACGGGATAACGTGAACTACCTGATGGTGGGCTCTGTTGTATTGGTTGGGTTTACGCTAATGCTCTATGCACTTTATCGATTGACGGGAGGAGTGGGGGAGAACGATCATTATTATACTAACTATCTTAACGTCGGTGGGTTGAATGAAGGTACTCCGGTCACTTACCAAGGCTATAAACTTGGGTCTGTTTCTAAAATCGAGCCCTATAAGCAGGAAGGCAAGACTCACTATCGCGTCACCATTATGATTCGAGACGGTTGGAAAATTCCGACAAATAGTGTCGCCAGAATATACTCCGAAGGGCTGTTGGCAGAAACCGTAATCAATATTGAGGAGGGTGATAGCAACCAATACCTGGCTACCGGTTCCGAATTACAGGGGCTCCAGGAGGTCGATGTCTTCAAGGCCATCAATAGTGTGGCAAGTGAGACAAGTGGCTTGATCTCGGGCAGTGTGAAACCCCTGCTCGACAATATCAATTCCCTTGTCTCTGCAATGGGTGATCAGGTCGACAGTAATCTTCCGCAGATATTTGATGATCTCAGTCGGCTGGTTGAGACACTTCAGACAGGGGCAGATCGTATCCCTCGAATTTTGAATGAAAATGTAGAGATGAAGGTAACCCGGGCGGTTGAGAATGGCGAAGAGATGTCAGCCAATCTTCTGGAACTTTCCCAAGGACTATTACAAACCAGGAAAGCAGTGGATGTATTGCTTGAACAGTCCAGCGGAACAGTTAAGTCGGTGGATTCATTGATGGAAGAGACTCAGGGTTTTGTTTCGGAAAACCGAGTCGACCTTCGAAAATCCGTGCTTGCTCTTAAAGCTTCGCTGGAAACTGTCGCAGATTATACCGAAACGATATTACACAACCTTGAGGCTTCCTCCCGTCACATGAATGAATTCAGTCGTGAAATACGAGATAACCCGGGACTGCTTCTGGGGAGTAAACCACCACGTGAGGTTGGATCAAGCAATGAATAGGTTACTTCTAACCTGTGGGTGCTGCATCATTGCCCTCATTGCTGCTGGATGTGCTTCTACAAAACCAGTGCCTGAAAACAACTTTTACCGTCTTGTAGAATCGAAGCCACAACATCAATTTGATGAGCCACAGATATTTTGTTCGCTAATTGTGGATCGGATTAAGGCATCTGGCATATTGAGTGAGCGGGCATTATTGTATAGCTATGAAGTCTCTCCAGAAGCACTAATGCAGCACCACTATCATCACTGGACGGACTCGCCGGCTTCTCTGATCCGTGAGCAATTTGTCACCTACCTTAGGAAGGTTAATCTCGCCCAGCATGTAGCAACCGACATGAGGTCTACATCTGGTGACTACCACTTGCGTGTTGAATTAAAAAAGTTCGAACGTATGTTGCTTGAAAATGGTGGGGTGGAGGTGCGCGTGACACTTCGGATGGAGATAATCTCTGATGGTGATAGGCGGCCACTGTTCATCCATGACTATTCAGAAATAAACCAGCTTGATAATACCTCTGTGCTCGCCTCGATCCGTACCATGAATGAGGTTTTATCAAAAATATATTCCAGGGTTGTGGTGGATCTGATAAATGCCATTTCCAAGCCAAGCGAAAATTGAAATATTCAACTTATCACCTACCAATAACCTAATCCAATGACCAGGGCCACCGCATTAAAATCAGCTTGAAAACACCACCTTAGTGCGGTAACGGTCATTCCACGCAGCTTTTCTCTTTTTCTTAGCGAGACTGAGTGAAGAGGACTCCTGCTGAAACAAGTTCA
>JAESPE010000121.1 GCA_016756835.1 gamma proteobacterium endosymbiont of Lamellibrachia anaximandri
TGGACGCCGCGCTCGGATGCCTACTTTGCTTCCCCTCTGGCGCAAGGCACGCCGGGTAAGCAGTGCGGCCTCGCGGCTACCGGGGACTACCAGCCTTCGCTTCGCTCTCCATGGCTGGCAGCGGCGGCATCAATGCTCATTCCCGCCGGTCCGGCAGTAAGCGAGTAGGTCATGACATCGCCGAAGGCCGACTCGGGATCATCCACTACGATCTGATAGCGATATTCGACATTCTCCGCTGCGGCGACATTGGGCGGCGAGACGATGGTGGGGCCGTGGTTCAGCGCACCAACCACCACGGTAAAGCTGTCGGTACTGCTATTGCCTGCTTCGTCGGTAGTGGTGAGTGTGGCCTGGTAGATACCGTCGTCCGGGTAGGCGTAAGCAACTGCCAGCCCGATGCCGGTGACCCCGTTGCCGAAATCCCAGCTGTAGTTGACGATGGCATCGTCCGCGTCGGTGGAACCGGCGCCGTCAAAGTGGATAACATCTCCCGCAGCGGCTTCAACATATTCCACATTGGACGAGGCGACAGGTTCAGCGGCAGAGGTGAACTGCAGGTTGTCGAGCAAGATTGCAGAGTTGCCCCGGCCGTCACCGGTATCGCTGATGCGCAGTTCCAGGGTGAACAGATCAGTGCTGCCGGCATGGGCGGAAACATCCGCCACCAAGGTACGCAGGCCTGTCTGGCGGGTATAACCTGTCCAGGGCGCCGCATAGGATGGGATAAAGGTATCTATCGTCAGCAGCGTCTCTTCGCCGCCACTACTGACCAGAACCAGTTTAACGGTGAAATGGTCGTTGGCAAAGCTGGGACGAGGCTCGTCGGAGAGAAAATCGTAGTCGAGACGCAGGGCCGCCATCTCTGCAGGTATGGTGAAGTTCTCGATCTTCAGCAGGCTGACATCCGCATCCCCAGGGGTGCTTCCGTCATCCGGCTCGTTGGTGAGCAGCGCAGCCTGGGATCCTTCGGTGGGACGCAACGATCCAAAGCCGTCGACCAGCCGCACATCACCTTCGGTTACCATGCCCGCGAAGCCGGTCTCGAAACTGCCGTCTGCACCGCCGAAATCATGGGTGCCTGCCGACACTGCGAACGGCAACAGACCCGCTACTACCGCCAGCAGGCCGGCAGCCAGGGTTCGCGCATTCCACAGTGTCATTGACAGATACATATTCATACCCACGCTATCCGCAACATCCCATCTCTTTTTCCAGTCCTCGGTCCTCGGCCCCCGGCCCTGAAACCCTGGCCCTTATTTAGGGATCAGGTACCTCGGTCATGGTCCAAATCATATCCACAGACTTCAGTCCCACGCAGGCAGCGGAGACATCTCCTCTTGCTGCCGCCTCATAGGCTGTCACCGTCGCCTTGGTCGCTTCGTCCACCTTCTTGTGATACTCGACCAATTCATTGATCTTGTCGGTAAGCCCAAGGGCAACGACCAGCTTGCCTTTCTTCAGTGCATCGATTTTGCCGGCGATATCCTCCACCGTCTTGTACCAATCCGGCTTCAGGTCATCAACGATCGACTTAAACATATCCTTGCCTGCAGCCAGCATCGCCCTGTAGCCTGCGGCAATCTCCTTGCGCGAAGCCACCATCAGAGAGATACCGCCGTTGACATTATTGCCCATCATTTCCATTGCCTTGGCGAATTTCGTATAGGCGGGTTTGAGGATACACTCGGCTATCATGGTGGCGCGCAGGAAGAAGCGAACCTGGTGCGGCACCGTGGCCTTCATCAAATCCATCCGTATCCCTTGCACGACCATCATCTCGGCCAGGGTGAACTCACCGGTGGGATCGACATAGTTGACCGGGTTATCGTTGGCGTACAGATAGCGATGCAGGCTGACAGGACTCTGCGGGTCGCCGGACGCCGGATCCATGGAGATGAAGCGACCGCTTGTCGGATCGTAGTAGCGCGCCCGCAGGTAGTAGAAGCCGATATTGGGATCGTATTGTTCGCCGACGAAGCGGTAACTGTTGTCCGTACTGCCGGTGGCGGCTACTTCATTGCCGTAGGCATCGTAGAGATAGGTATCGGTGAGGCTCTCGGCACCATTGGTCAGGCCACGCACGCTGCCCAGCCCGTCCGCATGGTAGTAACTGATGGCGCCACCACGATCCTGACTCAACAGATCCATGCCGTAGGTGTAGTTGACCTGGAGGGCACCGCCACCGTCCAGCTCCTCGATCACCTGCGCCACACCTGTCTGGTTGCGTCCGTCCACCAGGAAGCGGGTGGTGCCGGATGCATCGGTTCGGCTGACCCGGATGCCGTCGCCGTCATAGACATAATCGGTGACTGCCCCACCCGGTACGGTGGCGCGCACCATGCGATCCGCTACGTTGTATTCGAAGCTGCTTGTATCGCCGGCTTCACTGGTACTGATGAGGTTGCCGTTTGCATCATAGCTGTAGGTGGCGGCGCCGGCGCTGGTCATACGGTCGTTGATATCATAGGTATAAGCGGTGACTGACCCATCTTTATCTACTGCTGTCCGGTTGCCGACGGCATCATAGCTGTATTGGTGATCGTAGGCGTTGGCACCGACTCGGGTCTCACGAATCAAACGGCTGTTGTCGTCGTAGACATAGTCCACGGCGTTGCCCATCAACTCATCGATCCGTGTCCGCAGTCCGTTGCCATCCAAGGTGTAGACATAGGCCGAGATGATGTTGTTGTCGCTGTAGCGATTGTGCAGCGATGTCAGCTGATTGCGACTGTTATAGGCATATTCCGTGCTGGTCCCGTTGGCCTGTTCCAACAGCACCAGGTTGCCCACGGTATCGTAGCCGAAACTGGTTTCGCCACTGTCTGCGGCAGTGGTGCTGAGCAGGCGGCCCAGTGCATCGTAGCTGTGACTCGTGGTGCGGCCACCCGACGTGGTGACACTGGCGAGGCGATTGATGACTGTGTAGACATAGTCGAGCGTCAGTCCATCAGGATCGGCCCGGCGCACCAGGCGGTTGCGGGGGTCGTAGTCATAGCTGGTGGCACCGCGGCTATCCACCACGCTGAGCCTCTCCCCCATGCCGTTGTAAGTGACCAGCAGGCTGCTGCCATCGTGGTAGAGGGTTGTGGTTCTGCGCCCTCGTTCATCGTTGCCGAAGGCAGTCAGATTGCCGTTGAAATCGGTATGCCCGACGAGACGGTTTGCTGCGTCATAGGTGAAACTCTCAGACTCTCCGCCCGGCAGCGTGCGTGATGTCCGGTTGCCTGCCAGATCATAGGTATAAAGCGTCGTATGACCATTGGCGTCTGTCTGGCTGACCAGGTTGCCCGCCTCGTTGAAGCCGAACAGGGTATCGGATCTGGGATCGCCTGCCACTGGCGGCGGCAGCGAACTCTTCAGCAGACGGTCCAGGGCATCGTATTCATACTCGGTGGTCAAACCCATCGGATCGGTAGAACTTGTCTCCTTGCCCGTCGGGTTATAAGCGCTGGTTGCGGTATTGCCATCCGGGTAGAGGGTCAGGGTCTTGTGGTTCTCCTCATCGAATGTGTACTCGGTGCGGCTGCCGTTAGCATCCACCACGGCAGTACGGTTCCCGTTGGCGTCATATTCATAGGCCGTCACCGGCTGGGCATTGGCGCCCGCCACTGCATCGTACACAAGCGGCTGAGTTGTGCTGCTACGTCGACCGGTACTGTCGTAAGCATGATCGGTGCGATTCCCAGCCTCATCTATCTCGGCGACCAGGTTACCCGCACTGTCATAGTGTTTGACTCGATCCGAGCCGTCCGGACAGCCCACATGGATGATGCGGTTGGCTGCATCGTACAGATAGGTGACGGTGTTGCCGTTGAGGTCAGTCACCGCATCGCGGTTGTAATCAACATCGTAGCCGTAGACCGATGCCGTGCCGTCCGGGTAATCGATACGTGTCACCTTGCCGAGTACGTTGTAGGTATATTCTGTGCGCTCGCCGAGGCCATCGATCTCTGTGATCCGGTTGCCGACAGCATCGTATTCCATCTGCGTCACATGACCGAGCGGATCAGTCTGGGTGAGCAGCTGCGAATTGGCATTGTAGGTATAGGTGGTGGTAGCGGCAGTGGGCGTTCCACCAACGCTGACAATAACCGTCTGGCTCAGCTTGTTGCCGTTGGCATCATAGGCATATTCCATGCGCCGCAGCCTGACATCGCTGCTGTCATAGCGCTCTTTGGCGGTCACGCCACCCTGGGCGCTGTATTCAATCAGCGTGTAGTTGCCCAGCGGACCGGTCTCCCTGATCCGGTTGCCGGCACCGTCGTAGGTGTTGAGCCAAGTGTATCCGATACGGTCTGAGCGGGTGATGAGCTTGCCCTGGGCATCATAGACCCAGTTCTTTTCGTTACCCCGTGCGTCGTTATGAATCAGCATTCTACCAGCATCGTCATAGGTGTAGCTGTGGGTCAGATTGAGACCGCCGCTATCGCGCACCTCACTGGTGATATTGCCGCGCACGTCATAGGTGAAGGTGTTCAGCGTACCGTCCGGCAGGGTTTCGGAGGTTATCTGGCTATCGGCATCATAGGCACGCACTGTCTCCACCGCCTGCGTTGCACCGTTGATCACCGGGAAGTTGGTCTCATGGGTGACATTGCCCCGGCTGTCATATTCGTAGATGGTCGGATTGCCCCGACGGTCGCGCAGGATCTGGGTATTGTTGTCGATATCATATTCCATCTCGACCCGGTTACCGTTGCCGTCAGTGATGGCAATCAGTCTACCGTTCGCATCGTATTCCTGACGTTGAGTAGTGCGTCCCAGCGGATCGATGATCTCGGTCAGATAGTGTTGGCTGTCGTAGGCATATTCGCTGCGGTTATTCTCGCCATCGGTCTGTGCCAGCAGATCGCCAGCGGCATCATACTCGTAGGCAATGCTGTTACCGTTTGGATCGTTTATAGCGGTAATACGGCCCTGGGCATCCCGCACGAAGCTGACGCTAAGTCCATCGGAGCGGATGAAGCCGTTGTCGGTAATGGTTACGGTCAGACCGGCGGGATCGGTGACGCTGGTGAGTTTGTAGTTAACCGATGCATTGTTCTCGCTCTGGAACTGGTAAACAAAACCGTCAGGCGCCGTATAGGTGAAGATAGTCGGATTGTAGATATCAAGATTGAAGTCGTATATCTCAACCGGCCCAAGACCTCCGATCACCAGATCAGGGGTCGTACCACCGGCAACCAGCGTACCCCTAGCATCCCCAACTGCCTCATAGTTCATGCTGTTCAGGAACTCAATGGGCACCAGCTGCTGCTGATCCGGGTTCGGACGAGCACTGAACTGATATTTCTCGTCCTCACCGAACTTGATCGTGACCAGATGCGGCCGGGTCGGCGTCAGATAGTAGGTGGGGAACCATCCACCACCGCTGCTTTGGTTCCACGCTTCACCCGCCGGCCGGTTGGCAACCAGCTCGGCCTGAGTCAGCGTCAGATACCAGCCGTAACCAAAATCGCCCGGGATGTTGCGGCGGCGGCTGTCGTAGGTTCGGTTCACCGTAATCGGGAAGCGCCCCACAGTGAGGTTCTTGTCCTGGTAGTTGACCGAGAAGAGACCAAGTTGGAACTCTGCAGTGACGTTGAGCTCATGCAGCAGAGTGCTGGTCAGTCCGTTGATGTCGATCGCTGTGAGCCTGACCAGATAGAAGCCCGCCTCCATCAAGGTGGTATCGAGCACACCGAGGTTACCATCGGTGACCGTGCTATAACCCGTGTGGAAGTGGGTAAAGTCAGAACTATCCAACGGAGCCCAGGCCAGCGTGTACTCCACCAGCGTATCGTCTTCGACCGTACCGTCGATGTTGACGAATCCACTGAGCGGCTCATCCTCGGCAGGCGAGCTGATCGTCACTACCGGCGCCGTGGTATCCGAGGCCGGATCCACCGCCTGGAATGAGTCCATGACCGTCGATTCATTACCCGTGGCATCCCGTGCCATAGCCACAGCGTTATATGTACCTAACACTGGTGGTGTGTAGACGGCGCTGCCACCGGCATCCAGTGGAACCGGTGTCCCGTTGATCTCAAGGGTTCTCTCTGCAACACCCACATCATCCGTAGCGATAACCGTGAGCGTGACCGGGTCACCCAAGGCCACTGTGTAGGGATCGATGGTCAGAGTGACCGTGGGCGGCGTAGCATCAGGTACGCCCACCGCCTCGAAGCTGGTGCTGCTGGTTGAGACATTCCCGGCAGGATCACTGGCACTGGCATCCACTACATAGGTGCCTGGCTGGTAGGCAATATAGGTTGCCTCACCGGCGGCATCCAACGCCAAATCGAGCCCGCCGGGGTCGCCGGGTCCGGTTACCTTTGCGGTGCGCTCGCTGACTGCAACATTGTCAGTAGCATTGACACTGATGGTGACCGGATTGAGCAGGTCAACCGGATCGGGCAGTGCGGTTACGCCTACCGTGGGCGCCTCGGCATCGGCTTCGACATTGATGACCGCAGTATCGGTGCCCTCGTTGCCGGCCGCATCCTGGGCCGTACCCACTGCGTTGTGGAGACCGATGACGATGCTCACATAAGTTGCATCGCCATTGATATCGATGGGCTGGGGTGTCCCATCCACGTTCAGGCCAAGATCGACCACGCCACGATCATCCGTCGCCTCGACGTGAACCGCCACGGGCTGCCCCTGCAGTACCATGGCGGGCGTGGCGGTCGTCGAGACCGTCGGGTCTGTGGTATCCGGTGTCAGGACCGTGAATTGCCTGCTGCGGGTGCCGACATTGCCCAACGAATCCTCGGATGTGACCAGGGCGGTGTAATCCCCAGCGGTGGGGGGCACATAGGTGCCGACCCCACCAACCAGCGGTACCGGTACCCCATTGATGGTGAGGACAACCGAGACAACGCCGTCCTCATCGAAGGTCTGCTCGGTAACGGTTACCGTATCGCCCGCCTCGATATAGTCCGGGGAAATGGTGATGCGGGTCCGCGGGAAGGGGATCTCATTGATGAGCAGACGGTTCTGACCCTGAGGTATGGCCTGTTGCAGATCGGCGTCGAAATCGTTTTCCACATCCTGGGGCAGCAGACTGAAGGTACGACTGGTATCAACCGGCAGTTGTGCGCCGGTACCGTCGCTGAACACGCCGACACCATCGTTCAAAAGCAGACGATCCTGGCCCAGGTTGGCCAGGATCAGGTCGTCATCACCATCGTAATCGACGTCGGCCACATTGACCTTGACCACATAGTCGATCAAAGCGGGCAGACGCGCGCCGCTCTCATCGCTGAAAATACCACTACCGTTGTTAATCAGCAGGCGAAGACCTTCTCCCCCGCTGGCGAGAACCAAATCCGGATCCCCGTCGGCATCGATATCGGTAATCAGAGCATCGAGACTCGTTGCCGGTGACCCGGGCAGGCGGAGGGCGGTCTCATCACTGAAAACCCCTAACCCATTATTCACCAACAAACGATTTTGGGTGCCCTGATTCGCGATCAGGAGGTCTGGCGTGCCATCCCCGTTCAGATCCGCGACCTCCAGGTCAAAACTGGGATCAGTGTCTGTGGGAAGCCGTAGCGTGGATTCATCGGCAAAATTCCCGCTACCGTCATTGATCAGGATCCGATTCCGGCCATCCCTGTTGGCCACCACCATATCCAGATCGTTATCCCCATCCAGATCCCGAAGCTTGACTGCCATGCTCTGTGCGGAATCGAAGGGCAGGCGTGAGAGGCTCTCATCGGAGAATATCCCTGCGCCGTTATTGATGAAAACCCTGTTTTGTCCAAAGACGCTGGCCAGTGCCAGATCCAGGTCGTTGTCTCCATCCACGTCGCCGAAATCGGCGTCTATCAGGGTATTGTCAAGGACAGGCAGGCGGGCACCGGTCTGGTCGTCAAAAACACCGCTACCATCGTTGATAAGCAGACGGCTCTGGCCACTGTTGTTTACAAGAAGATCGGAGTCACCGTCACCATCAATATCAGCGACAGTTTGGCTGTAACTGTTGTCCGTTGCCGCAGGCAGGCGTAACGCGGTTTGGTCGGTGAAAGCGGAGAAGGCAGGGGAGACGATGAAGCAGGTGAGGAGAAAAAAGATAAACAGATACACCGCCCCCAGAGAGTTCGATGTGATTCTCCGGACGGAACCTCCGGCGTCTTTACGCCAGTCCTGCCCACTTTTCTGTAGGCGCCGCACTGCTCAAGCCCTCAACTCGAAGCAGCGATTCAGCTGAAAGGATTCAGCTGAACGACATCGGGCAGCGCAGAATTAGTGTCCGATACACAGTCGCCGTACACAACACTCATCAGATATTACCTCCCCATGTGCCAATCCAGCACTTGCTCGATCCTGCCGAGCAAAAACGGAGGAGCCGCCCACTGAGAACTCCTTTTCTACTATTTTCCCTATCTTTTTTTCAGCGAGGAAGACATTACGGCTCACTCACTCAACTATTCACCGCCCTCTATAGGTTTATAGGCAAACATTGTGCCGCCAACCATAGAATCTTGGCTGACTGATATAGACACAGCCAATAACATTGTTTTTTGTAGGCTTTTCTGATGGTTAGGAAGTAGTCTCTCAATCGTTCGCCGACAAAAAAGAGACTCACCTATTTTTCAGGTAAGGGCAACGAATCCCATTCCAGTCTCAGCCTGAGAAAGACAGCCCTGGATAACACCTTGTTTTTGTATGTAAATTAATCGAGGAATTAGAGGAAAAGAAAGAGTGTCGGAAAAAATTACAGTTTTCCACACACTATTAATCGTTAGATGACTAATCGGACAGGATAAAAAACACAATCTGTTGGCATGCATCAATAAAGAAGTATTAACCCCGGCACAAAGAAATATTTTTTTATTTATTTTTCAATCGATTATGTGCATTTGAAGTTTTTTTCCGATTAAGCAGGAGATTCCAGCCAATGGTGTCGGAATTCCTTACAAAAGAATGGGGTTCCCTTGAAGGGCAGGCCAATATTAGAGCGGCGGGCACCGCACCTGTTGAGCTATTCCGCTTGTTCTGCAGCGCGAAGCGAATGCAGTGCCTGGTGATCGATATCACCCGGCAGCTCCCCGGGACGATTGTAGTAGATATCCCAGAACGCCGACGACGACAGCCAGCCCTTTCCAGGCAGGAAGACCCTGCGTCCTTCCGTATCGACAGTGAACTTTATCGGTTCTGTGGGGACAGCAGGTTCTACCTCAACCTCCGCTGCCTGCCCGGCAGAATCCTCTCTTTCCTCTCTCGCCTTCTCCATCGCAGGATCCGACACATTTCGTACCCTCTGTGCAGCGGGCTCTGCAGGTAGCTGAGAAGTATCCTCTGATGGCTCCTCCCCGCAGGCAGAAAGGAAAAAGGCCAAAAAGCAGATGACGGGGAGTCTGGCATTTTTCACCGAAGAGTCCTCTTTTTGCAGTTGTAGCGACGAGTAATCTGGCTGGAAATCAACGACGGAGCGGCGTTTGCCGCTCCGTGCAAGGGGGACCTCGAAAGAGGGTTCAGGCGGTATGCTTGCGGCGGCGAATGCTGCCCAACCCAAGAAGACCGGCGCCAAACAACAGGAGAGCCGAAGGCTCTGGAGCTGGAATCGATGACCTAATCAGAGATCCGGAGAAAAAGATCTGATCCGGGGAAGTATCATCCGATTGCGAGAGATAAAAACCGCTCAAAGGTGCAGTGTCGCTCAGCACCAGCTCGATGAGCATCTGCTCTGTGTCAGCAAGGGTGAATTCCCAACCCATTGCCATGGAGACGTCATCCGGCGGTGTCAGGATTTGATCATCGACCCAATCATAGAACACCTGATCATCCAGAAACACTTCCCCCGGGTACGACGGACTGTAACTGTTCTCTATGTTCCAGTAGATATCACCGAAATATGGCACACCTGCAGATCCATTGTTGGATGACCCGAACCCAGGCCAGGGCCACCGCATTAAAATCAGCTTGAAAACACCACCTTAGTGCGGTAACGGTCATTCCACGCAGCTTTTCTCTTTTTCTTAGCGAGACTGAGTGAAGAGGACTCCTGCTGAAACAA
>JAESPE010000122.1 GCA_016756835.1 gamma proteobacterium endosymbiont of Lamellibrachia anaximandri
TGCTTCCCCTCTGGCGCAAGGCACGCCGGGTAAGCAGTGCGGCCTCGCGGCTACCGGGGACTACCAGCCTTCGCTTCGCTCTCCATGGCTGGCAGCGATTGATGGAGAGACATTACCCATGAAATTGATAACCAAGACACTGACATTTCTGCTCACCTTCCTGTTGGCTTTCAGCGTCTCCGCCACGGATGCCAGCATGGATTCGGGACTGAAGAGTAAAGCCAAGCGCGCCACCGATAACGGCCTGCGTTATCTGCGGGAACAGCAGGACGAAAACGGCTCCTGGTCGGGCTCAGTCGGCATCACCTCACTGGCGCTGCGGGCCTACCTGGAGAGCCGCCGCAAATATACCGAGGATGACGGTCCCTTCATCACCAAGCCTGTTGAGTTCCTGCTTTCTCATGTAAAAGAAGATGGTTCCATCAGTGAGTCCATCAACAACCGCAACTACAACACGGCAGTTGCCATCACCGCGCTACAAGCCACCGGCAACCCAAAATACAGACAGACCATCGAAAACGGTCAGAAGTTTCTGAAAGGGCTGCAGCTGGATGAGAAAGACGGTTATAAAAAGGATCACAAGTACTACGGCGGCATCGGTTACGGTGGTGACGAACGCCCTGACCTCTCCAATGAATACCTTGCCATCGAAGCGCTGAAGGCCACCAGTCTCGATCCCAACGATCCGGTTTGGGAGAAGGCGCTGGTCTTTGTCAGCCGCTCCCAGAACAACAGTGAAACCAACGATCTCAAATGGGCAAAGAATGACGGCGGCTTCGCCTATATGCCCGACTACAGCCCACATGGGGATGCCGTCTCCTACGGCAGCATGACCCATGCCGGACTCATCAGTCTGCTGTTTGCCGGTGTCGACAAGAATGACCCCAGGGTTCAGTCGGCCTTTAACTGGATCCGTGCCAACTACACTCTGGATGAGAATCCCGGCGCGAAGAAAAACCAGGGACTGTTCTACTACTACAACGCCTTCGCAAAGAGCATGTATGCCTTCGGTGAGGCCGAGGTCACGGACAGCAACGGCATCAAACATAATTGGCGCAACGACCTGACCGAAAAACTGCTCGGCCTGCAGGACAAAGACGGCTCCTGGGTCAACCTGGACTCTCCACGCTGGTGGGAAGGCAACAAAAACCTGGTGACCGCCTGGGCCGTCATCTCCCTGAATCATGTTATCCGTTAAAAGATGCCTATGACTCATTGTCATTTCGAGCGTAGCGAGAAATCCAATACCTCACAAATCATTCATGGCTTCGGGGTTTTGATATCTCTCCCTCCGGTCGAGATGACAATGAGGTAATTAATCAGACTTATTCAAAGGAACCTACCCTGACCCTCCTTTCTCGCGTCTCAATCCTGCTGATCCTGCTGTTGTCTGCTATTCAAACAACAGCAGGATCTTCTCCCGATATGCGCGTGCATGCAGGTTTGCTGGGGAAATTCCAGCCAGGGACAACCACCGAAATCGGGGTGGAGATCGTCTCATCTCATGCCGCAAGAGCCGATCTCTCAATCTCGGATGCCAACGGCAGAACAATCCATCATCTGCAATTAAACGAACACGCCAGAAAAAAACTCTGGCTCGGCATCAAACCCAAAAAGGATGGTTCGGTTACCATCACCCTGACAGCACCAAGTAAAAAAACACTCACTCACTCCATCACCCTTACGGCCACCAGATTACCTATCACCCTGGTTTCTATTGCACCGGGGGAGCGGAAGCGGTCCACCGCTCAGCTGAAAACAGCAGAAGAGAGTGCTATCGTGATGCTCTCTTCCGCCGGGTTTCCTCATACCACTCAGGGATATGGCGCTGTCCAATCGGTCATCACCGACCTGGAAAGCCTGGCTGCCCTTGAGCAGCGACAGTCGGAGGCCTTGGGTCAATATCTGGCGGGATGCGGCATCCTGCTGCTGGACAAGGCATCTTCATCAGTGATTGAACGCCTGGGCAGATCAGCCGGTTGCGCTGGACAGCTTATCCGCAGTTACGACCAACTGTCGGAGATTCCCCAACTACTGCAGCAACTCGATGAACTGCGTCCGCCAAGACTACCCGAGAGCAAAACCCTGGCATTGCTCACCACTAGTCAGCCCCACCTGGCGGTGCCGTTATACCTTTTTGGTTATCTTCTGCTCATGGTGCTGTTGAGCAGTCTGCTCGAACGCCCTGCTCTGCTGTTGGCACTCCCGCTTCTGACTGCTGCTACAGGTCTGGTGGTCTGGTACGGCGCAGGGGGGCAGCAGCTTACTCTCTGGGCCGAAGCGGAGACAGGGGACCCTATCGCCAGGCTGGCGGCAATCCAATACAGCGGTGGTGACCGCAGGGGTTTTCAGGAGACGACATTTACCACTGATATGGTGATAACACGTCTTGAGGACCAACAGACATCCACACCGATCGAACGCAGAGAGGAGAACGATCTCTATCATCTGACCAGCGACACGATGTTGTTTGAACCGGTACGTTATCGTCTGGACGGCATCGTCCGGCAACCCCACCGGTTCTCGTTGCTACTGGACAATGGTCAGCCGATAGTCCGCAATACTGGAACCGACACCACCCCAGCCGGACGGCTGCTCTGGAAACGCCACAGCTATGCACTGCCCGCACTTTCACCTGATGAAACGTGGCATCCCGAACTGCAGGGAGAGAGGCCCTCAACCCCTGCCGAGCGACTACTCAGCCGACGGCTCTCATTCAACAGTGCAGCACTGCTGATCCCAATTTCCCAGGGGTGGGGAGGATTCGCCTCTTCAACCACTTCGACCACAGGCTGGCTGGTAATCCGCTCCTCCACCGGGGGTCGATCATGAACCTGATCCGGCTCGCCACTTTAAGCAGTCTGGCCTACCTGCTGCCACTCACGCTCTGGCTGACGGCACAACTGGAACTCAATGACTGGGCTGCTGCCGGGGTGACGACACTGTTCGATCAGGCAGTCCATGTCACGCTCATTGGGCAGATCATTGGCGTGATAATGCTCTTCTTTAAACCTGTCGAAAGTTCGCGGCAAAACGACATCATGGCGGTGGTGTTGATACTCTTTTTCCCACTACCACTATTGACCTTGAGTTGGCTCAGCGGCAGCCTGGAGATCATCCCCGCTGCGCTGGGATCACTTGTGGTCACTCTCACCGGGTTGACCGCATTCGGTATCCGGCAGGGTCTGAGTCACATCCTGCCAAATCCAGCGATCAGAGAAGGAATGATCGGTGCACTGCAGATTACACTGCTCATTCCGCTCTGGCAGTTCCGTCAAGTCTGGTGGGGGTGGGCCGGACTGTGAGTGAAACACTATTCAAGACGCTGCCAAGACTGGTTCGACGGCAACAGCGGCGGCTCTGGTCGGCACAATTGCTGGCACGGACAGCGCTGCCGCTCGGCTGGCTGGTCATCATCCTCTTCTCCAGCGGACTCATCCACCAAGGATGGCTTCAGTTGAATAGCCCATTGTTTTTCACCCTTGCCCTGCTGCCTCCCGCCCTCTATCTATCAGTGACGGCTATCCGGCAGATGCCCACGACGGCTGAAGGCGCTACAGCAGCGGATACCCAACTCAAAGCCCATGCACTTTTCCTCTCGGCTTGGGAGATCACCGCTTTTCGGCAAATTCCCTCCAGCACACAAAAATTACTGCTCGCCCGTGCCGCCGCAGAACTTCCCCGCTGGCAGGAACAGTTAAGATCAAAACCCAAACAACGTCCCGGTCCATCTCTCCTGCTTGGAATCACCCTGGCGATTCTCGGCAGTTTCCTGCTTCTGCTGCCGGGCAAGGTAACCCAGAAAGCATTGGAAAGCGGAAGCAGTGACGACGCAAAACAGCAGCTATCAAAGGACTCGGAAACAATCGACCCTGTGGCTGCCATCAATGAAGTACTTTTGGCAGAAAAAAAGGCTGTGACACTACAGGCTGCCACGCAGCGCGCCAAGGCAGAAGGCGCTCACCCTGAAGAGGAGCAGACAGGGAGTCCTTCGGGCAAACACCCCCCGGAGGAGGGAAGCGAATCCCCGATGGCGCACGGCGCGAACGAAAAAAACCGGGAAAATCCGGCAGCCCGGAATATCGTTGTCAGCGAAGTCGGGGAGAACCCTGGAGAATCCGCCGAACGACATAGCGGAACAGCCTCCGGCCTGGATGCTTCCGTCACAACGGATCAGACAACCGGCCAGGCAGCACCATTCACACAGCAGCGCTACCAGGATATCTCCCTGGATTCTGACCACAAGAGCCAGGCATTCAACCGGCACACGGGTCAGCATCTGACAACTACCCACCAGCCATCGGAAACAGGGTTATCATCAGCCGACCGGGTTACCACCGGCAACGCCGCCGAACAAACACTATCCACCTCCATGACGCCAGACCAGCGTGTGCTGGTAGACCGCTATTTCAAACAGTTGAGTCAATTCGATGAAAGCAAGCCGTGAACTTACCGAATCCGACTTCCAGGACGCCCATGACGACCTCAGAAGTCTGAAGCAGGCACTGGAAAGCACCATCGTAGGACAGGAGGGACTGATCGATCGTCTGCTCATCGCCTTCATCTCGGGGGGACACATCCTGCTTGAGGGACTGCCCGGGCTGGGAAAGACCCATCTGGCCAAGGCGCTGGCCGGGGCCACCGGTCTCAAATTCTCACGGGTGCAGTGCACGCCGGATCTGATGCCTGCGGATATCACCGGCAGTGAGATCCTGATCCGAGATCCCCAAGGCGAACAGCGGCTCGATTTTCAGCGCGGCCCGATCTTCGCCCCGCTGGTACTGGTGGACGAGGTCAACCGCGCCACCCCGAAGACCCAAGCCGCACTGCTTGAGGCGATGCAGGAACATCAGGTCACCCACGCCGGCATCACCCATCCCCTGCCCTCGCCGTTCTGGGTAATGGCAACCCAAAACCCTATCGAGATTGAAGGCACCTATCCGCTGCCGGAGGCCCAGCTCGACCGTTTTCTGGTGAAGCTCAACGTCGAGTTTCCCAGCGAAGCGGCCCTGCTCTCCATGCTCGATATCTCCCTTGACGACGAACCGTCAGAGCATCTGCAACCGGTACTGGATCTGGAACGGCTGGTTTCGATCATGGCAACCGGCCGGGAGATCGTGATCGCCGACAGAATCAAACAGGCAGCGGTAACCCTACTGCTCGCCACCCATCCCGACACATCAGGCGGCACCAGCCACTTTCGCTATGGCGCCAGCCCACGGGGTCTGCAGGCGCTGCTCAAAACCGCCCGAATCCACGCGCTGTTACAGGGTCGCCTACAGGTCGATTTTGACGATCTGGCCAGGATGGCGCTGCCGGTGCTGCGCCATCGAGTGTTGCTCACTATTGAGAGTGAACTGGACGGCATCAACAGCGACAGCATCCTGCGTCAGATCATCCAGGAGTGGCGGAGCCGGATCTGATGCACCCCCTAGAGGCCCTGAACGAGCAGGAACTGGGTCAGTTGACCCGGATCGCCGATCATCTGTTCAATACCCGCCTGCTGCTGGCCCCGGGCCACCGGCCCAACCGCATGCGGGCCGGATTCGGAGTAGAGTTTCTGGATCATCGGGAGTTCGTCCCCGGTGATGACCTGCGCGATATCGACTGGCGCGCCACCGCCCGCAGCCGCCATCCGAAGATTCGTCGCTACTGGGACGAGGCGGCTGCTGACTGGACCATCTGCCTCGACCGCAGCGCATCCATGGGATCGGGGGATAAATGGGCGCTGGCGGTTCAATGTGCCGCCGCGCTGGCCTATCTGCTGATCCACCTGGATCACCGGGTCGCAATCCTGCTCTTCAGCGACCAGGTCGATCAGCGGGTTCCGCTTGGACGAGGATCCAACCACTACGCCCGCGTACTGCAAACCCTGCGGAAAACCATGCCCCTGACATCCGGTGGTGGGTCGGATCTGCGCGCCTGCATCTCCCATATCAAACGCCGCAGCCCAGTGTTCGTCATCAGCGATTTTCTGGTGGAGGATGGCATGCGCCCCGGCCTGGACAGGCTCAGACTGCTTGGGGACCGAATCCACGCCCTCCAGGTTCGGGCTGACAACGACTTCCCTGACGGTGGCGACGAGATGACACTCATGGATGTGGAGAGCGGCGAAACACTTGCCGTCACGCCTACCGAAACCGACCGGGAACATTTCAAGCTGACGCTGGACGCCTTCTCTGCCTCCCTCGAAAACTATTGCCACCGCCGCCATATTCAGTTCTCCCATGCCACACCGGACATCCCCTGGAAATCGGTACTGACCCACCATTTCCACGCCAGAGGCAGAACCTCGTGATCGGCCTGGGCGCACCGCTCTGGCTCCTCCTGCTGAGTGGCCTGCCGCTGCTGCGCTGGCTACACCGCTTTCAGCGGCAGGGCCACATTCGACCTACTGCCGCACTCTTCCTCTGGCGACGTATCCAGACCGAGGGTACGGCCGGGAACGCCCCCACCAAGCCCGATCCGAGATGGCGTCTGCGGGCGGTGATTGCCACTCTCCTGATCTTGGCACTGAGCGATCCCTATCGGGAAACAATAAGCGGAATGCCGATAGAAGTCTGGTTCGATGATTCTCTGAGTCAGTTCACTCAGGAAGGAGGGAAAACACGGTTACAGCGGGGCATCGACAGGCTCATCCAACGAGTGGAGAAGGAGCGTCCCTCCTCATTGATCCTCCACTCACTGGGCAATCCCACAGTCACCCGGATAATAAACCCCCAGTCCGATAGCAATTGGATCAGTGAACTCGAACAGTGGGGCAACGATCCCCGGGGAGAACCCCACCCGCCAGCACCTGCGTTGATGCACCAGGACAACCGACATATCCTTTTAACGGATGGCGCAGATGTCCAGCTCAACCATTGGATGAAAAACGCACCGCTTTCAGAGATCATCCAGACCGGCAGCACCACCGGCAATCTATCGTTGACTCACCTGGCCATTCGCCCCTCACCGGATACCCCCTTTGCTGCGCAGGGGCTGGTAGAACTGTGGAACAGCGGTGAGCCTGAAATGAGCGCCAGATTGATCCTGATCCAGCGAGGCCGTGAAATAGAGAGCTGGTTGGTCAAACTCCCGCCCGGAGAGCGCAAGCTGCTGGATTTTGAGACAGACTTCAGTTACCCGGCCGACCTTACTGCCAGACTTCATGCAGCAGGCGATTCACTGCCCCTGGATAATGAACTCCGGCTCCCACTCTCCAGCGCCTTGAAACCGATTGCCGTCAAGGTAACGGGAGAGTGCGGCCTCTATCTGTCTGCTTTTCTGCAGTCCCATCCAGGGCTTGAACAGTCCGAGCGCAACCCCGGCATTTACATCGACTGTGACAACATCCAGACCTCTGCCGACACACCCCTGCTCCGACTACACAGCGGCGGGGGGCATCAAACGACCCATTCACCGGGGCACTGGCATGTAAAAGCGGGGGTTCAACATCTATCGATCCACCGAGGCTTAACTTTCAGCCGGGAAGAGGGTGAAGCAACATCTTCAGGAGTCACGCTGCTGAGCGCCGACGGCCACTCCCTGATCCGGGAAACCCGTACACCTACGCATACTATCGACGTCTATCTCGATCTCCAGCAACCCGGTTTCGCGCACAGCCCGGAATACCCGCTTCTGTTGTCAGCACTGATCGAGCGCCTGCTGCAACGTCCCCTCGCTGAAAGCCTGGTCTCCACCTCCCGTGACCCGAATGCATCCCGGATCACGCCGCTCGCCCTGCCGGAAATCTCAAACAGGCCCGCTGCTGATCTCTCCAAACAGCAGGTATCCATCACCAGCCTGCCAATTATTGCAGCCCTTGTACTATTGCTGATCGACATGCTGTGGGGCTTCCGGCCACAACGCAGGAGCGGTGGATGAGAGAGGGCGTCTTCCATAGATTGTTCCCCCTTTTCGGCTACCCACTTGTCGCGTTATTTCTGTTGTTCGCCTGGTGGAACCCCGATCTGCTACCCGCCGACGAGCCTCTGGATCTGCTGGTAGTGATGGACGAATCCGAGAGTGTCGGACGGCAATTTTCGGACCAAAGTTGGCAGGGACTCAGGCCCCTGCTGGCCGATCTTCCCGCCAACAGCCGCCTCAGTCTGATTCGTTTTGCCGACCGGCCGCAGACGGAGATCACCTGGAAGCCGATATCCGACAGCGAGCTGCAACAACAACTCCAGCAACCGGCACCGCCCAGAACCCTCTCCCTCGACAACAATGCCAGCGCGATTGGAACAGCGCTGAGGCAGGCCACCAATCAGCTTGTTCCCAGCCACAGGAGCGCCATTCTGCTGTTCAGCGACGGCCGTGAAAACAGTGACACGTCACCACCCGCACTTCCCGATGCCGAGGGTAACATCGCACTCTTCTGGTCCACACCTCCGGCGCGGTACGCCGCTGGCCACCCGGTTATCGAGTCGATCAATCTTCCGGAGAAGGTAAAACCGGCGATGACGTTTCCCGTCAGCATCGCCATAACATCCCCCACTGCTGGAGAGAACCAACTGATCACCAAACTTGATGGGCATCATCTGACAGAGACACCATTGCGCTCTACAGCGCGATCAAGCGCCGTCCATCATCTGCAACTCAGTGCGCCAACCACTGGGCCACATCTGCTGGAGTTGGCGATTTTGGATCCGAATGGGAATCCATTGGATTCCAGACAGCGCTATTTTGAGGTCGTACAAGAACATCAACTACTCTATATCTCCCATCAACCCCCCTCCCTGCCTGTGCAGCAACTACAGCAGAGCGGCTGGGAAATCACACGACTGTCACCACGACAGCTGAATTCCCAACCGAATAGCTTCAAAGACACCTCTCTCGTCTTGATTGACGATATTCCCGCCGACGAATTAGAGCCGGAAACCGTGACTGCGCTCACCAGGGCGGTGGAACAGCAGGGAGTGGGGCTCATTGTACTCGGCGGTCCCAACGCCTTCGGCAATGGTGCATATCGTCACTCCGCACTGGAGCGGCTGCTGCCTGTCGAAGCGGAATCCGCCCGTCCTGAGGCGGCTGCGGCATTTCTCTTTCTGGTGGACAAATCGGGCAGTATGGACTCAGCAACCCTCCCCCAGAGCCGTCTTGCCACCGCGTTTCGGGCAGTGGCGGAGAGTGCCGGATCGATGCGCGCCGGAGATCATATCGGGCTGATCGCGTTCGATCGTGATGTCCAGCCGTTATTGCCGTTACAGGCCCATGCCGACCCGCGATCAACCCTGAGTCAAAGGTGGAAAGTAAACCCCTCCGGCGGTACCAGACTGACACCTGCTCTCACAACCGCTATCGGGCAACTGGCGACTGCAACGCCGGAAAAACGCTTTCTGATACTGGTCACCGACGGATTCGTTCAAGGGGAAACCATCGAACCGCTGATTGGAAAAATGCAAACCGCCGGCATCAAGTTGATCGCCCTTGCAGTCGGTGAGGACGCAGATCTGTCGGTGCTGCAGCAACTCGCTGCCGCCACTGGTGGACAGGTCCTGCAGGTTGCCGAAACTGCGGAGCTACCCCGCTTCATGCGGCACGAGTTGGAGCAGCAACGGCAGAGTTGGCAGCCGACGGCGGTAAAAACCCAATCCGTGGCGCCGATGCCATTTTCCATCCCGAAGGAGACGGCCTGGCTACCCGTCAACGGCTACCAGGTAACCCGTACCAAACCCGACTCCACCACCTATCTTGCCACCCCCAATGGCGATCCTCTGCTGGCCGTCAGGCAGACGGCAGCAGGACGGGTGGCCGCCCTCCCCGGCGGCTTGCTCCGAACCGTGGATAACACCCATTTTACCCAGAGCCTGCTGGCATGGCTCGACAGACAGGGGCATAACCCTCACCTACAGCTGGACTATCGAAGCATGGCAGGGGAGTTGCAGGTAAAGCAAGTGAGTCTTCGACCTCGTGAAAGATTTTGGGACATCCCAGTCCCCAAAATCGACTCGGCCTTCGACAGCCTGTTTGTGCCCCGGCCGTCCCG
>JAESPE010000123.1 GCA_016756835.1 gamma proteobacterium endosymbiont of Lamellibrachia anaximandri
CGGGACGGCCGGGGCACAAACAGGCTGTCGAAGGCCGAGTCGATTTTGGGGACTGGGATGTCCCAAAATCTTTCACGAGGTCGAAGACTCACTTGACAATGGCAATAATACGCACTTCCGGCGCTGAGATTATCTCGGCTCCATTGGCTATTTTTTTTGCGTTTGCGCTAAATGGCCGGCTCTCCAAACTGATCCTCTCGGGATACAACCTCTACGACACCAAACGGATTCTGGAAATAGTCTTACTCCTGGGAATATGCCTGTTATTGCTTTTTTCCCACAAGCAGCGCCAATTTTGGCTTACCCTCTTCTCCCAGCTAACCCGTCAAACAAAACTGCTGATCACCGGCATTCTCATTTTCGGCGCAATCTCTTCCATCGTTGCACCCATCCCCCAAGACGCTTTTCTCTCCCTTAGCCATGTTGTCCTTCTTTTCTTCTTTACGCTGTTTATTGCAGTCCAAAGGCAGCATTTCGGCGATTCATACGACAAGATACTGGTTCTCATCATTGTGCTCGCCGTGATCATCTATGAAGGCGAATTTATCAAAGCAATGATCAGTTACGCTGTTCAGGAAAGGATTTTCTATTTCCATCCAATTTTTGAAAACAGCCGCTTTCTTTGCCAATTCCAAACCTGGACGCTTCCTCTGATAACCCTGCCAATACTCCTTGCGCGGGAAAGCACGCCGACCAGGCGCAAACTGATCTTTTTATCCACACTACTGATCGCCGGGACCTGGTGGGCTATCGCCATTGCCAATGGGTCCAAAGGGAGTCTGCTGGGTCAACTCATTGGATGGATGGGGATCGCAATTATTTTTCGCGGCAGAAGCAGAGAATGGCTTCTCGTACAATTTTACGCCCTGCTGGCCGGCATCTTTATCTTCATCGTGTTCTTTGCACCGGAACTCCGCTACGACAACTTTTCCGCCTTTTCCCAGAGTCTCATCAGCCGAATGGCGTTGTGGGAGCAGGCAGTCCAACTCATCAAGGACAACCCGCTTCTGGGCGCAGGCCCCTTGCACTACGCATATTTCCGTAACCCCTATGCAGCACACCCGCATAACAGCATGCTGCAAATCGCCTCTGAATGGGGAATTCCAGTACTGCTGATGGTCTCTCTTCTGGCTATCACCAACTTCACCAGCTGGGTAAAACGAATCACGGAAAACCCGGTCCATCTTTCGCTGACCGCATCGCTGCTTGCCGCTGCATTTCACTCACTAATCAGTGGTGTACTCACCATGCCAATAAGCCAGATAATGATGTGCCTGGTTATCGGTTGGATGTACGGCATACGGCAACCTTTACAGATCGCACCAGACAGATCAGCCAGTAGCACCGCGAAGTGGGCTTTATTGTTTGTTATGCTGCTTTCCATCGCAGGTGTGGCGCAAGGCATATTCCCCGAGGTTTCATTTCTGTCAGAAGTGGAGGAGGCGTGGCTAAACAGCCATGAGCGTTCCGAGGGACATGCTGCCTGGAACCCTCGTTTCTGGTTTCAGGGCTGGTTGCGTTAACATCTAATTCTTCTACCATGTCCATCATCGCCTCATGCAAACCGCACCAGACATCTTTTCCTACCGGCCCTATTGGGCTAAACGCTTCGGCATCTCACCGGTTCTACCCATGTCCCGGGAGGAGATGGACGACCTGGGTTGGGACAGTTGCGACATTATCATCGTCACCGGCGATGCCTATGTGGACCACCCCAGTTTCGGCATGGCGCTGGTGGGCAGACTGCTGGAGGCCCAGGGTTTTCGTGTCGGCATCATCTCCCAACCGGATTGGCGCAACAGCGAAGACTTTTTGAGATTGGGACGGCCCAACCTTTTTTTCGGCATCACTGCCGGAAATATGGATTCGATGGTCAACCGCTACACTTCAGACCGGCGCATCCGCAGCGACGACGCTTACACACCGGATGGCGAGGGCGGCAAACGCCCGGATCGCTCAGTAATCGTCTACGCCCAGCGTGCCCGTGAGGCGCTCAAGGGCGTGCCGATCATTATCGGCGGTATCGAAGCCAGTCTGCGCCGCATCGCCCACTACGACTATTGGTCGGACAAAGTACGCCGTTCCATTCTGCCCGACTCCAAGGCAGACCTGCTCATCTACGGCAACGCGGAACGGGCGCTGGTGGAGGTAGCTCATCGGCTGGCGGCAGGGGAGATGATCAGCGAGATCACGGATATTCGCGGTACCGGATTCATGTCACAACAGATTCCGGCTGACCGGACGGTCATCGACTCAACTGAACTCGACACACCCGGTCCCAAAGCCTTCCATCCCGACCCATATCAGGCTGCACCTGACTGCCCACAGCCTCGGGTAGTCATACCCCACAATCGTCCCCGCAAGCTCGATCGGGAGAAGACCCTGGTGCGACTCCCCTCCTACGATCAGGTTGTCGAGGATGAAGTAATCTATGCCCACGCCTCCCGTGTATTCCACCTGGAGACCAACCCCGGTAACGCCCGCGCACTGGTGCAACGGCACGGCAAACGGGATGTCTGGCTCAATCCCCCGCCGATCCCGCTAACCACCGCAGAACTCGACCGGATCTACGAACTGCCCTACACCCGCAAACCCCATCCTGCCTACGGGGTGGCAAAGAACCCCGCCTGGGAGATGATCCGTTTCTCCATCAACATCATGCGCGGCTGTTTCGGCGGCTGCACCTTCTGCTCAATCACCGAGCACGAGGGACGCATCATCCAGAGCCGCTCGGAAGACTCCATCATCCGCGAGGTGGAGACGATTCGCGACCAGGTTCCTGGTTTTACCGGCAACATCTCCGATCTGGGCGGGCCCACCGCCAACATGTACCGGCTCAGTTGCAGAGACGAAAAGATCGAAGCTGCCTGCCGGCGCCTCTCCTGCGTCTACCCGGACATCTGTCCAAACATGGGCACCGACCACCGGCCACTGGTCAGGCTCTACCGGCGCGCCCGCAAACTGCCCGGCATCAAACGGGTATTCATCGCATCCGGCCTGCGTTACGACCTGGCTGTGCGCTCACCGGAGTACGTCAGGGAACTCGTCACTCACCATATCGGCGGGTATCTGAAGATCGCCCCGGAACACACTGAATCCGGCCCACTTGAACACATGATGAAACCAGGGATCGGCAGCTACGACAAATTCAAAAAGCTGTTCGACAAATACTCTGCCGAGGCGGGAAAAGAGCAATACCTGATCCCATATTTCATCGCCGCGCACCCAGGCACATCCGACAAAGATATGCTCAACCTCGCGCTCTGGCTGAAACAAAACGGATTTCGGCCGGATCAGGTGCAGGCCTTCCTGCCGACCCCCCTGGCCATTGCCTCGGCCATGTATCATACCGGCCGAAATCCACTGAAGAAGGTTCGCCGGAACTCTCCCCACGTCCCTGTCGCCACAGGCCTGAAACAACGCCGTCTGCACAAAGCCTTTCTACGCTACCACGATCCAAAAAACTGGCCACTATTGCGGGAAACGCTGAAAAGCATGGGACGGGCAGACCTGATCGGCAACGGCAAGCGGCACCTGGTGCCGAGCTGGCAGCCAAAAGATGGGGGAAGAGACGAAAACAGCAAAGGCAGGAGTGGCAAACGTCCCAGCCTCAGATCAGCCAAACTACAAAAAACAGGCCGGTCTCGGCGCAGAAATACAACGAAAAAAAATCATCGAAAACGCTAGCTGGAACAGACTGAAAAATATTTTATCAGTCAGATTTGTCATTAATACTTTTCATTGGCTGCGCGTGCGTCAATATTTCTATAGATCTCTAACTATTTGAGTATAGAATAAGTACTTTCTCATTTAACTTTTGGTTATTTGACATGGAAAAATGTTACGAGTTTTTATGTTGCGAAGAGATGGATTGTGTAAGACGCACAGTTGATGACCAACAATGCTGGGAAATTGAGGGCACTTCATGTTACGACCATAGTGATATGTTTGTGCAATATCGAGCATTAGTTGAAGGCAAGATAGATGCTTGTACCAAATGCAATTATTACAAGATCTATAATAATGAAGCTAAAGAAACATAGGGTGAGAACCGCTAAATTAATTCGTTGTCAGCGCCGCTTCATCTGTAAACTTTTCTGAGCTGCCTGTTCGGCAGTGAACTACGTGGGAGACCTCAGTCGTGATGTTCTTGATTTCTGAGCTGCCTGTTCGGCAGTGAACGCCCCCGTGCTGAATGCCTCCGCCACTTTGGTTTTCTGAGCTGCCTGTTCGGCAGTGAACATACCGCAGCTATCGATCGACAAGGCGTTGATTTTCTGAGCTGCCTGTTCGGCAGTGAACGCTCAAGGGAGCGCTTATCACGCTCTCGCATCTTTCTGAGCTGCCTGTTCGGCAGTGAACCTCAAGGGAGCGCTTATCACGCTCTCGCATCATTTCTGAGCTGCCTGTTCGGCAGTGAACGAACCGGGACCATTGGTTGATCGACTGGCCTTTTTCTGAGCTGCCTGTTCGGCAGTGAACATGTATGCGTCAGGTCTTGCGATCTCTTCTGCTTTCTGAGCTGCCTGTTCGGCAGTGAACTGAGATGATGCGCGAGTACGGCGACGCCAGGGGTTTCTGAGCTGCCTGTTCGGCAGTGAACCGCCGGGTGGCGGCCTTCGGATGGGTATTTGTTTTCTGAGCTGCCTGTTCGGCAGTGAACGGGAAACATCAACGTCGCGGGCCCCCTGGCTCATTTCTGAGCTGCCTGTTCGGCAGTGAACGATTCTACGCATTTTCAAAACAGGTTCCGCTATTTCTGAGCTGCCTGTTCGGCAGTGAACAGGCTCAAAAGCGTACCCGTTTTTACGCCCTGTTTCTGAGCTGCCTGTTCGGCAGTGAACCATATCAATGGGTATGGTGATTGCGGGCATAATTTCTGAGCTGCCTGTTCGGCAGTGAACGGCTCAAGGGAGATCGCTACATGTGCTGATACTTTCTGAGCTGCCTGTTCGGCAGTGAACGGAAGAACCTCCAATCTTGGGAATAACTCAGATTTCTGAGCTGCCTGTTCGGCAGTGAACCCAATTACCGCGTGGATGCGATTTCAGAGCCATTTCTGAGCTGCCTGTTCGGCAGTGAACAGGCCGATTGGCTCCGGCTTATGGCGAGTCGTTTTCTGAGCTGCCTGTTCGGCAGTGAACCGCTGAAGCATTTCAATATCCGCTTTTGTCCATTTCTGAGCTGCCTGTTCGGCAGTGAACGGCTGATTAACAAAGTATCCCTGCTTCCAGTTTTTCTGAGCTGCCTGTTCGGCAGTGAACATGCCTCAGCCGAATCAGCATATTGAACAGTATTTCTGAGCTGCCTGTTCGGCAGTGAACGGTTTCGGCTGTTGGGGTTCTGTCTGATGCGTTTTCTGAGCTGCCTGTTCGGCAGTGAACCGTAAACGCCTGGAAAACATGCCGCGTATCGATTTCTGAGCTGCCTGTTCGGCAGTGAACATCTTGATTTTCGCGTACCGAGCGAGATGGATTTTCTGAGCTGCCTGTTCGGCAGTGAACTGTCCATCGCCGCCAGTCGGTAGTGCTCACCATTTCTGAGCTGCCTGTTCGGCAGTGAACCACCACCCGCGAATTTATGCACAATGGCTGAATTTCTGAGCTGCCTGTTCGGCAGTGAACGGATGTATGCCTTTTCAAAACAAGTTCCGCTATTTCTGAGCTGCCTGTTCGGCAGTGAACATGAGCCGCCGCATGTGTGGTGGTGTTGCCAATTTCTGAGCTGCCTGTTCGGCAGTGAACATCTCGACGGGTTCGCCGTCCTCGCCGATCATTTTTCTGAGCTGCCTGTTCGGCAGTGAACGAATAGATCCAGTACAACTAGTGGTACTGTCTTTTCTGAGCTGCCTGTTCGGCAGTGAACGCTGGCATTTTTAATAACGTAAGTTCTGGTCATTTCTGAGCTGCCTGTTCGGCAGTGAACGTACATTGCTTGTTGCCTGTTGGCTACACAGTTTTCTGAGCTGCCTGTTCGGCAGTGAACGCGAAAAAACGCCACGGAGTTACGTTGCAGCTATTTCTGAGCTGCCTGTTCGGCAGTGAACGAGACTTGGTATAGCGCAGCAGAGGCTGTCGATTTCTGAGCTGCCTGTTCGGCAGTGAACATGGGGTTGTTTCTTTTACTGTTACTTCTGGTTTTCTGAGCTGCCTGTTCGGCAGTGAACATCTATCTCGTTGCCCTGGCAACGCTCTTTGGTTTTCTGAGCTGCCTGTTCGGCAGTGAACTATAGATCTTATTGATAAATTCCTTATTGTTAAAGAGCTTATTGTGACATAGCCTGATTTGTCCTTTTTTTCAGGTGGGCGCTAAGTCTTTGATTATCAACCCACTCCCTTCGGGTTGAAAAAAAGGGTCAGAACCATGGCACTGTGGCTGTAGGACTAAGTCCGTAGCAACTAAACTCGCCAACTACCGATTCGTTTCGGACAGGTTGGTGTTCGATAAATAGCCGGAATTCCTGCCCAGTACTTTGACTTTTTATCGTAACGAAGGGCAACTTTAGTTTTTTTGCCGCGCTGTCAGGTACGGCACAACGCGCTTCTACTTCAGTGATACCTTTGCGTTTAATAAGACGCCGGCGAATACGGTCGGGGTTACTCTTAGCCTGCACCCGCCGGACTACACGATAGCCAACTTTTTTTGGTATGGGGTTGGGTCCGTGTGTAGTGATATGGTCACGCATGCCGGTGAGCCAGTTCATGGTCATTAGGCTTTGCAGATCGTCCACCTTACTGTGCAGACGTAGTCGGTCGCCAAGGGCCGGTTGCTCTTGCTGCATATCAGGAAAGCTAAGTCCGATGGCATCGTTGTCCAGTTCGACCAGTGCCCGGTGCAATTTGGCAAACAGGGCGTTCATCAGCACCGAGGGAATGAATTCAGGATCGGGCAGCAGTCGGATTTCCAGATAATGGTCCATGACTCAGTCCTTTTCGCCAAACACGCCGCCACGGATAAGATTGGCCATGACGTAGTGTTGTTGTTCTGGAGCAGGAGCCTCATCTTTGAGTACCCATCGATCGAGTAAGCTGTAGAAATCCATCTTCTGCTTTGGCTGGCGGTAGGCGCGGCCTTGGGAGGTGACGGAACCATAAGGTTCCACGGCGATGGGGCCTAGCTCTTCTCCCTCTGGATTGGGGTACCAGGTGTCGATGGTGCGCAGAGCATTACCGATTTTTTGGCTGTGCATGGCGGCAACCCTATCTACCTGGTAGAGGGTTTTGCTTTTCTGACCTTTTTTGTCGCCTTTATCGAGGATAAGTTCCTGTGATGGATAGACTTCCTGGCCATCGCCCATTCGAGCATAGGCGGTGATTTCCAGCAGGACAAATTCATCGCCGTCCAGCCCGTGCTTGATGACATCGGCCAGCTCGGTCAACGCATTGGCAGCTTCTGAAGGTGCGTCGAAGCTGCGCAAGGAGAGGCTTGTGGCATCAAACTTCCAATTGTTGATGGCCTCTCCCTGTTGCAGGTGTCGGATGTCAATCTCAATCTGTTCGGCACCCATGCGATTGCGCCATAAAAAACGGCCATTGGCGAGATTGTATGCATACCGTTGTGCCAGATCGGTAAAACCGAGTTCATCCTTATACTGCTGAAGTGTACCGGACAGTTTGTTCTGATAGTCGGCGTTGTTGCAGGCGGAAGGTGTGCCCGCGCCACCAAGCACTCGCAGGGTAAAGCGAACTTGTAATGTGTCTGCATCGCTAGGTAGGGTGGCAAAATCAACAGTCTGCAGGTTGGGGTTTTGAATGGATGCATCCAGTTTTGCTGGGTCCTGATCCTTGGTTTTCAGGCGGTTTGAGATGGTGCCACGTACGGATTTCTCATTGATCTTGATGGCTGGCCAGCTGCCGGCATTGGCCTGATCATCCCACCGGCCTGCGCAAAACATCGCGTCAGATGGGTCCAGTTTGCGTTCGAAGGCAAGTACGGAGGCGGTTTTTAGTTCATTCTTGGCCATGGTGCTATTTCCTTATGCGTTGTTTAGGGTGTTGGCGTATTGATTGGCGCAGCGATAGATGCCTGTTTCGATATCGGCTTCGTGCCGCCAAAGCAGTTGCTTGAGTTCTGTCAGTCGATGAGGACTGATCCATTGCCCCAATGAGTAGAGGCTTTCAACAAATCGAAAATGGGTCTGCTCATCACGGGCATTGCTGACTTCGCCGGGCAGATAGAGGGGCGAGAGCGCGGCGTAACCGACTGGAACGGGGACCAGCCAGCCAGGCTTGCTACGAGCTTTCCACAAGGTTTCACTCGGTTTTTTTGGATCAGGCCCGCTCGGCTCCATATTCAAACGGGACAGGTCGATCAGTGCATCGAGCGCATTGCTGCCGGCATTTTGTACGCGCATCTCTTGTAAATGCTCCGCCAACAGGTCTTCACGTTGGATCAGTGCGAAGCCGGGTAACAGGCGGTTGCGGAGTTTTCGAAATGCGGTAATGTTGTCTGCATCGTCGTCCCACCAATCAAACCACTCGGGTTGATGGCGTTTACCATAGCGGGGCAGGATGCTGCCACCCGCCAGACGCATGGCGTGGATGGTGGTTAGCAGGCATTCTGTCAGCTCAGTCTGATCGTCGCTATCCAGCTCGGTGAGTACTTCGATCACCAGGCTAATCTCCATGTGGGCGCGAGCCTCTTCAACCAGTGCAGCGGTCGCTCCGCTCCGGTTGAGCGGGTTTCGTGTCAGACAAAAAACCTGATGCCGCCGGTTGGCTGGCTGCGAGATCTGCGGTTCAAAGTGATGGCAGACAATGCCGATCCCGCCGAATTCCAGATCAAATTCTTTGCTGAGTCGACGCTCCAGTGCGTGAACAAAACCGGTGAATGCGGTTGGCGACGGAAATCCCCAAGTGAATGGGCCGGAAATTGCGTTGGTATTTTGCACCTGTAAATGGGGTACAAGCAGTAGAGCAGCGGTATTACTCATGGTAGTCCAGCTCCTCTCGCAACATGCGTAATTCGGCTTTTAATACGCTACGCCACTCTGCATGTTCCGCATCGCTCATGGGGGTTTTGTCGGTATTCAGGCGGGCGTTCAACCAGTTACCCAAACGATCATAAATGGCTTCCCGCCAGTTGCTTTTGGAACGCTCTGCGGCAAATTCCTTGTCATCAAGGCCACGATATGGGTCGAGCCAATAACACTCGTCAGGATTCAGACGGCACTCTTCATGCAGACTCCATCCCGGAGACGACTCACGTAGCTGGGCGGCAAGCTGAATGACCTCATCAACGATGGATGCGACCAGTTCCGCACGTTTGTCACGGATATTGATGTTGTTTACCGGCTGAACCTTGGCCAGGAAGCCTCGGAGGGTCTTGGTGAGTTGGTAGATACGCTTGTTACGATTCAGCCAACGGTCGAAGATTGTTTCGACCTGCAAGGGTGGTCGAACTGCGGAACTATTCCAGATTGGTGGCAATGAGGCGAGCAGATAGTTCTCTCCAAAACGTACGGTATTGAGATGGCTAATATTTCGCTGAGCGTTCCTTGTGCTACCAAATTTCTGGATAGCAAGGTTGATGTATTCGCTGTAGCCATGCGAGTGGGGTTTGTTTTCTCCAAGTGAGTCTTCGACCTCGTGAAAGATTTTGGGACATCCCAGTCCCCAAAATCGACTCGGCCTTCGACAGCCTGTTTGTGCCCCGGCCGTCCCGGTCACTGGCACTACGCGAC
>JAESPE010000124.1 GCA_016756835.1 gamma proteobacterium endosymbiont of Lamellibrachia anaximandri
GTCCTTTCTGGAATTGAACCTGATTTCTGGCCATGCTGCTCTCCTCATGTGGCTTCAGATCCAGTATGTGCCACCCAGTGGCTCAATAGCTGAGCCTCAGGGGTAATCAGGAATCTGATTACTTTTATTGTTATTTTTCAATTTGTTATAAATTCCAGTCACTCCCACTCAATCGTCGCCGGCGGCTTACTCGAAATATCATAGGCCACCCGCGCAATCCCCTGCACCTCGTTGATGATGCGCCGGGAAACCTCTTCCAGAAAATCGTAGGGCAGATGAGCAAACTTGGCTGTCATGAAATCCACGGTTTTCACCGCCCGCAGTGAAACCACATACTCATAACGCCGCGTATCACCCACGACGCCGACGGACTTCACCGGAATAAAGACGGTAAACGCCTGACTCACTTCGTCATACAACTTATGCTTGTAGAGTTCTTCAATGTAGATGTGATCCGCCTGGCGCAGCAGGTCCGCATACTCTTTCTTCACCTCACCGAGAATGCGCACACCGAGTCCTGGTCCCGGGAAGGGATGGCGGTAGATCATCTCGTAGGGCAGGCCGAGTTCCACACCGATCTTACGCACTTCGTCCTTGAAGAGTTCACGCAGAGGCTCGATCAGTTCCAGCTTCATGTAGTCAGGCAGACCACCCACATTGTGGTGGGACTTGATGACATGCGCCTTGCCCGATTTTGCGCCAGCGGACTCGATCACATCAGGATAGATGGTTCCCTGGGCGAGGAACTCGACCTCACCCAGTTTGCTCGCCTCCTCTTCGAATATGTCGATAAAAAGATTGCCGATAATCTTGCGTTTCTGTTCAGGATCAGAGACCCCTTTCAACGCCTTGAGGAAGCGATCCTCCGCATTGACCCTGATCACCGTCACACCCATGTGTTCGGCGAAGGTCGCCATGACCTGATCACCTTCGTGCAACCGCAGCAGACCATTGTCGACAAAGACACAGGTCAGCTGATCACCGATGGCTTTGTGTAACAGCGCCGCCACCACAGAAGAGTCGACGCCGCCGGAGAGTCCCAACACAACCTGTTTGTCACCCACCCGTTTCCGGGCATGGTTGATGTTCTCTTCGATGATCTGCCCTGAGGTCCAAAGCGTCTCGCAGCCACAGATCTCGAACAGAAATTTGTCGATGATGCGCTTGCCCTGATGCGTATGGGTCACTTCCGGGTGAAACTGCAGGCCGTAGAAGCCACGCGTCTCGTCCGCCATACCGGCCAGCGGTGCGTTGCCGGTCTCACAGATGACATGGAAACCGTTCGGCAACGTATCGACCCGGTCACCGTGACTCATCCAGACGTCCAGCAGACCATAACCCTCTTCGCTGGTGTGATCCTCGATATCCCGCAAGAGTTTTGAGTGCCCCCGTGCACGCACCTGGGCATAACCATATTCATGTTTGTCGGAAGGGGTTACGCTGCCACCCAGCTGGGCCGCCATGGTCTGCATGCCGTAACAGATGCCCAATACCGGCACGCCCAGTTCGAATATCTCCTGGGGTGCGCGGGGCGACTCGTCAGCAGTGGTCGTTTCCGGCCCGCCTGAGAGGATCACTCCTGCGGGTTTCTCCCCGGCTAGCCCCTCATCCGCATTGTCATAGGGATATATCTCGCAGTAGACTCCCGCTTCACGCACACGTCGGGCGATAAGTTGGGTGTACTGGGAGCCAAAGTCGAGGATAAGGATTCGATGGGCATGGATGTCAGTGGTCATGACGATAATCCTGAAAGTGCCGTAGGAGCGGCGCCTCGCCGCGATTGCCCCGAATTTGGGCTAATTCGCGGCGAGACGCCGCTCCTACGGGTTGCAAATAGCGTTTAGAAAGACGCAGATCAATCGCGCCGGTAGTTCGGCGCTTCCTTGGTGATGGTAACGTCATGCACATGAGACTCGGTCATGCCTGCATTGGTCACCCGCACGAACTCCGGCTTGGTGCGCATCTCGTCGATGGTGGCGCAACCGGTATAACCCATGCTGGAGCGGATACCACCGATAATCTGGTAGATGATGCTCAAGGCAGTCCCTTTATAAGGCACCCGCCCCTCAATACCCTCCGGCACCAGTTTCTCCTTGTCCTGGGTACCTTCCTGGAAATAACGGTCGCTTGAACCCTGCTTGCCCGACATGGCGCCCAGGGAACCCATGCCGCGATAGGATTTGTAGGAACGCCCCTGGAAGATCTCCACATCTCCAGGGGACTCATCGGTGCCCGCAAACATGCCACCAATCATCACCGAATAGGCACCGGCTGCCAATACCTTGGCAATATCACCGGAATAGCGCAGGCCGCCATCCGCAATCAGCGGCACACCAGTGCCCTCCAGTGCTTTGGCGACATTTGATACAGCCGTCACCTGGGGTACCCCCACACCGGCAACGATGCGGGTGGTGCAGATCGAACCGGGACCGATACCGACCTTCACCGCATCTGCACCGGCATCCACCAAGGCACGAGCCGCAGCTGCTGTGGCGATATTGCCGCCGATCACCTGTACTTGTGGATAGTGCTTTTTCACCCAGGCCACCCGGTCGAGCACGCCTTGAGAGTGACCATGAGCGGTATCCACCACGATGACATCGACTCCGGCCGCAGCCAGCAGTTCGACACGCTCCTCGGTGCCGGCACCTACCCCGACCGCAGCGCCCACCCGCAGGCGCTCCTGATCGTCACGGCAGGCATTGGGATTGTCTTTCGCTTTTTGGATATCCTTCACGGTGATCATGCCGCGCAGCTTGAAATGGTCGTTCACCACCAGCACCTTCTCGATACGGTATTTGTGCAGCAGGTTGAGTACCTCGTCCCGGTCGGCACCCTCTTTTACCGTAACGAGGTTCTCCTTGCGGGTCATGATATTGCGTACCGGATCATCCATCTTGCGCTCGAAGCGCAGATCACGGCTGGTTACGATGCCGACCAGGTCATCACCATCCACCACCGGCACCCCGGAGATATTGTTGGCCCGGGTCAACTCCACGACCTCGCCAATACTGATATTAGGCCCAACGGTGATCGGCTCGCGGATAACCCCACTCTCATACTTCTTGACGCTTGCGACCTCCTGGGCCTGCTGCTCCGGCGTCATATTTTTGTGCACGATACCGATGCCGCCCTCCAGCGCCAATGCAATGGCGAACTTGGCTTCGGTAACCGTGTCCATCGCCGCAGAGACCAGTGGGATGCTGAGCTCGATCTCGCGGGTAAGCTTGGTGCGCAATTCCACGTCCTTGGGCAGGATGGTGGAGTGCGCCGGCACCAGCAAAACATCGTCAAAAGTAAGGGCTTCCTCGATAACACGCATAGTTTTCGTTTCCGGGTGGGGTGAACTTAGCAGGGCATTATAGAATTTGACGCCAGACCGGTAAACTGGATAGCCTGACGAATGATAAAAATAGCGGAAAAATTCGGCTATCGGATGATTTTTCCTCTGAAATCCGGGATTTTCGGCTGGCAAAAACCCATCCCGGTCCAGTTGGAGAGCGCCGCGAGGTAGCAATGCAGCCAGAACTCAATAATCAACGCGACATCTATTCCATCTCCCGTCTTGTCCGGGAGAGCCGTGCTGTGCTGGAAGGCAGCTTCCCGCTGCTCTGGATCGAGGGTGAGATATCCAACCTCGCAAAACCGGCCTCCGGACATATCTACTTCTCCCTGAAGGACGAGGCAGCCCAGGTACGCTGCGCCATGTTCCGCATGAAACGACAGCGTCTGCGTTTTCAACCGGAGAACGGGCAGCAGGTGCTGATCCGTGCCCGCATCAGTCTCTACGAGGCAAGAGGGGAATTCCAGCTCATCGTGGAGCACATGGAACCCTCTGGTGAAGGGGCGCTGCGGCTCGCCTTCGACCAACTCAAGCAGAAGCTGGCAGATGAGGGGCTCTTCGACAGCCGCCACAAACAGCCTATTCCCAGCCTGCCGGGACAGATCGGCCTCATCACCTCGCCTTCCGGGGCCGCCGTGCGCGATCTGTTGACCGTGCTGCAACGACGCTTTCCGGCGATACCGGTGGTCATCTACCCGGTAGCGGTACAGGGCAGAGAGGCTCCGGCGCAGATCATCCGCAAAATCGAACTCGCCAACCGCCGGGCCGAGTGCGACCTGCTGATCCTTAGCCGTGGAGGCGGTTCCCTTGAGGATCTGCAAGCCTTCAACGATGAGCAGGTGGCCCGCGCGGTCTATGCCTCCAGGATTCCACTGGTCACCGGCATCGGCCACGAGATCGACTTCACGATTGCCGACTTCGTCGCCGATCAGCGGGCCGCTACACCCTCGGCTGCCGCCGAACTGGTCAGCCCGGATCAAGCAGCCTGGCGGCTCCGACTGCAGCGTCTCCAGCAGCAGATGACCCTACGCTGGCAGCAGCAGTTCACGAATCTTCAGATACGGCTGCGCAGTCTGTCGGGGCGGCTGGAGCGCCAGCATATCGGGCAGCAGCTACAACAGCGCAGCCAGCGTTTGGATGAACTGACTCAACGGCTGCATCAGATCCAAAGACAACTGGCAGAGCGGCAACAGAGCCGTCTGCAGAGCCTGCAGACCCGTCTTCTGGCCCAGTCACCGGAACGGCAGATCGAACGTCTGAAGTTCAGCCACAAGACATTGCAGTCACGATTGCACCGGCAAATCGAAGGGAGGATCGCCGGACAACACAACCGTTTGAGCCAACTGGCAAGGGATCTGCACACCCTGAGTCCATTGAATACCCTGGAACGGGGTTACGCCATCGTCTCCAGCGGGAAGGACGGGCATATCATCCACGCAGCCAATGAGGTGGCAGTGGGTGATACGGTCAAGGCAAGAGTCGCCAAGGGACAACTGATCTGTCAGGTAACGTCAGTCGCTTAACCCGGTATCGGCACAAAATCGCTCACCCCCCAACCGTGTGCCCGGACAAGGACAACTTCAAGGCAAACCACTCAGCCAGCCGCGCCTGAACCTTGCCGTTGAGTGTCTCCTCTGAATAGATCCCCTGATCATCCGCCACTCCGGCGGGTAATCCCGTCAGCAACTCCAGCGCCTGCTCCACATGCTTTACGGCATACACATGGAATTGCCCCGCTTCTGCCGCCTCGACAACGGCGCGCTTCAACATCAGATCACGCACATTCGTCTCAGGAATAATGACGCCCTGTGTACCATCCAGACCCCGTTTGTCACAGATATCGAAAAAACCCTCGATCTTCTCGCAAACGCCGCCAATCGGCTGCATCTCACCGTGCTGATTGACGGAACCGGTAATCGCCAAAGACTGGCGGATTGGAATATCCCCCAGTACGGATAAAAGCGCACAGAGTTCACCGGCGGAGGCGCTGTCTCCCTCCACTTCTCCATAGGTCTGTTCGAAAACCAGGGTGGCGGCCACGGAGAGCGGCTGGTAACGCGCGTAGCGGCGATTGAGGTAGGCCGCCAGGATGAAGACGCCTTTGCTGTGAATGGGACCGCCCTGATCCACTTCCCGCTCGATGTCGATGACTTCACCGCTGCCGATTCGTGCAGTGGCGCTGATTCGATTTGGCAGGCCAAACGCGTGATCACCCACCTGAACCACAGCGAGACCATTCACCCGCCCCAATTGAATGCCGTCAGTATCGATCATCAGGGTGCCATTCAGGATCTCCTGCTGCATCAATTCACAATATTGGCTCACCCGGCGCAACTGCTGCTGTATGGCCCATTGCACGTGCTCGGCTCCGATCGATTCACTGTCGAGCGCTTCTGCCCTGTAATCCGATTCTTTAAGCAGATCCAGCAGACTGCCGATGTGCAACGACAACTTTTCACCGTTCCCGGCATTTCTGGCGGCCTCTTCGATGAGGCGCTGAACCGCGGCCTTGGTAACGGGATGCAACCCCTCCTGTCGCTGTAACGTCGCAATGAGCCGCGCAAACATCTCATCGTTACCGTTTTCCCGTGGCAGTGACTCGGAAAAATCAGCCACCACCTTGAAGAGTGTGCCGAAGTCAGAATCGTAGGCCTTCAACAGATGGTATATCTGACGATCACCGATCAGCACCACTTTAAGATCAATCGGGATAGGATCGGGTTCCAGGGTGATCGTGCTGAGCATGCTGAGTTGCCGCTCCAGCGGTTCAATACGAACCTCACGAGAGTTCAGTGTGCGCTTCAGGGCATCCCAGGCAAACCCGTTCGACAGCAACTTTTCGGCGTCCAGCACCAGAAACCCGTCGTTGGCCCGGTGCAGCGCACCAGGTTTGATGAGGGTAAAATCGGTGGCCAGCGTACCCATGCGGGCCCGGTGTTCCACTCTGCCCAATAGATTCTGATAGGTGGGGTTGGGTTCGTAGATGATCGGCACCGCCGGCCCATCCCTGTTGTCCACCAACAGATTGATCCTGTAACGCGTAAAACGGGGATCATCCGCCTCAATAAGGTTTCCCGCTTCATCTTCGTTATTGCGAAAGCGTTCGAGGTTGTCGAGTACGTCCGACCTGACCTGATCGAGATAGCTGACCAGCTCCGCCTGTTCCACATATTTGCGGGTCAGTTCACCCACCAACCGATTGACGACCAGTTCAGCCACCTCCTGCTCCAGCGCCTTGTAACGTACGCGCATCTCGCGTTGCCATAGAGGAATCTGCCCCAGGGTATCCCTGAGCTCCCGGTGAAACGCCTCAATTTTGGACTCTATCTTCGAGCGTTGCTCCTCCGGCAATTCCCGAAACGCCTCGGCACTGAGGATCTTGTCGCCCTTCAACGGCACCAGCGAGTAGCCGTTGGGCGAGTGGAGTAAGGCAATGCCCTGCTGCCGGGTCCTGTCACCAAAATCCGCAGCTATCTTCTTTTCCTGCTCCTGCAACGAAGCGGTGATCTCATCGGCTCGGTGACGAAACTCTTTGCTCTGCAGTGCCGCCGGAATTGCACCCAACAGGTCGCCCACCAGAATCTCCATATCCTGGCGCAGCATCCTGCCCATACCTGGAGGCAAGCAAAGGGTCTGCGGTTGATTGGAATCATCAAAGTTGGCGACGTAACACCAGTCGAGTGAACGTTTGCCGGCAGGCTGACTGAGCCTGTTCAGGGTGTCGGTAACGACCCGGTGACGCCCCACGCCGGTGGAACCCATGACGTAGAGGTTGTAGCCCTCGTGAGAAATGCCCACGCCAAAACGGAGGGACTCCAATACCCGCTCCTGCCCGATGATTTCAGGGAGGATCTCAAGGGTTTCAGTGGTGCTGAAATCAAGCCCGCCAAGATCACATGCATGATAGAGAAGGGAAACATCAAGGGACTTGATATCCATCGTCAGAGATATTCGGGCAGATGTTTCCTGATCTGTGCCGGATCCATTGCCGCGAGGTTTTTATCAACCTCGCCGAGAATCAGCTGTTTCAGAGAGTCGCTTTCATGCTTGCGCAGCATGCCGAGAAAAGCGGGGGCAGCCAGCAGATAGAGCTTGCGAAACTCACCGGCTTTACGTCCTGCCTCAAGGGTGGCACAGACATGTGCGGCAAAACGATCGGCACCGTCCTGCTTGTGTTCATCCGGCTCTCCTTCAGGTTTGTCAGAAATAAGGTCACCTTCGTGCAGACGTGCCTCAGGGTGGCTCAATGTCTGGATCTCCTGCAAAGACCCGGCGGACTTTTCTACTGAAAAAATTCTGGCACGGCTCGCATCTGCTGCAACTACCCAAGTCATCGACATAACAAACTCCTCTATTTTATTTTAATTGTGCGATTGCCTTCTATCATCGACCAGGCCGTATCGATACGGCCTGATCCAGGCTGTCTCTACTTAAAGATTAAACCCGTTTGCATCAACTGGCTATTGCGCGAAATCAGGAATCACTCAGATTTCCGTTGAACGAATCACCATCATCTTCTCCACCTGCATATCCCGCATGGAGTGGGGGATGCCGCCAACCCCCATCCCCGACTGCCGCAGACCCGCAAACGGCATCCAGTCAACACGAAAGGCAGTAAACTGATTGACCATCACGGCAGAGGCGTTGAGGCGGCGGTAGGCCCGCAGCGAGGTCTCAAGGCTTTTGGTGAAGATTGCGGATTGAAAAGCATAGGGTAGCGAATTTGCCCGTTCGAGGGCTTCATCGAGGTCGTCGTAACTGTAGACGCAGATCACGGGGCCAAAGACCTCCAGCGTGCTGACTTTCGCATCGGCTGGAGGATTGAGCAGCACAGTGGCGGGATAACAGGTCTCTGAGATCGGCTCGCCGCCGCAGAGCAGTTCCGCCCCTCCCTGCACGGCTTCAGTCACCCACTCATGGATGCGCTCCACTTCACGGGGGCGGATCAAAGGCCCGATGGCTGTTGCCTCCTGCACCGGATCACCCACAGTCATAGCAGAGCCCTCTTTCGCCAGTCCCTCTGCAAGTTGCCGCACTATCGATTGCTGGGCGAACACGCGCTGGACAGAGACGCAGACCTGGCCGGCATGGTAGAACCCCCCCTTGGCCAGCAGCGGCATGGCATCTTCAAGATCCGCATCCGCATCGACGATTACAGGCGCCACTCCCCCGTGCTCCAGCGCACAGCGAGTGCCGGGATAGAGCTGTGAACGCAGCCACCAGCCCACCTTTGCGCTACCGATGAAGGAGAAGAAATCGACCCGAGGATCGGTCACCAACTTGGTAGCCACCTTATGGTCACTTGTCACCAAACCTTGTACCCATCCCTCGGGCAGTCCCGCTTCCAGCAGGATCTCGATGAAGTGCATACAGGAGAGTGGCGTATCCGCCGCCGGTTTCACGATCACAGGACAGCCAGTGGCCACCGCCGGTCCCACCTGATGCACGATCAGGTTCAACGGATGGTTGAACGCGCTCAACGCCACCACCACACCGATCGGTTCACGACGGGTAAATGCGAGATGTCCCAGGGAAGCAGCGTTCACCCCCATCGGTATCTCCTCGCCACCCTCGGTGCGCAGGGTCTCGATACATATCTGCATGCCGTCGATGGCGCGGGCTACCTCGACCCTGGAATCCAGCAGTGGTTTGCCGCCTTCCCGAGCTGCCTCCAACGCCAGTTGCTCGGCCCGCTCCTGCATTATCTCGCCGGCACGTCTCAGGATAATGATGCGCTCGGCAGCCGTCAGCCATCCATCCCGGTTCTGAAACAGGGCGTGGGCCTTGGTCAGCGCCTGATCGACGCCCTTTTCATCCAGCGTGTCGATGGTGGCAATAGGTGACTGATCGTAGGGGGCAGTGATCTCCAGGGAACCTGCCGGCTCAATATGACCTGCAATCATGTGGGGAAAGTGGGGTAGCTGATTCACGTGATCTCTCCGTATGTTCTACTTTTGTTCAGGCCGTTTGCGATTCATATACGCGGTCAGCGCTATCGCACCGAAGAGCGCATAGAGCACTGCATCCTGCACCTCCGCGCCAAACCAGATCGCGCCATAACCGGCAACCGCTGCCCCCAATCCGCCAAAGGCAAAACCGCGCATGACGCGGCAGAGGGTACAGTTCCTGTAGTTGGTTGTCGGCATTGAGCGCTATATTTTTATTTTCGGGATCGAAGTCGAATTTGCAATAAATAAAATTGCCTCCTCAGAAAAATTCGTGGGTAGTTTCCGGTACGGGTAACGCCCCAAGCGCGTGATATAAAGCAATTTCAGCAGCATGGTAGGTCCGAAATCCGTACG
>JAESPE010000125.1 GCA_016756835.1 gamma proteobacterium endosymbiont of Lamellibrachia anaximandri
CGCGCTCGGATGCCTACTTTGCTTCCCCTCTGGCGCAAGGCACGCCGGGTAAGCAGTGCGGCCTCGCGGCTACCGGGGACTACCAGCCTTCGCTTCGCTCTCCATGGCTGGCAGCGCTTGAACGTCCTGGTACTTTCGCAGACATGCCTTTCCCTTTTTTTATAATAATGGCCAACGAGGTTAATCAAAGCTAAAAACCAACACAAGCAAGACGAATCTGTCCTAACCAGCCTAAGCCCTGAAGTTACCCGTAAATGAGCTATCTTTCATGCGCAGATAGTCAAACTTGCTACCTATGGCGTCGTTTCTTCACCATCCCAAAGAATCAACTCCTCGATCCGCTGCGTCATTCGCGCGATCTGTGGCCAGTTGTGCGCAACGATATCCTGGGAGTGGGCCAGGTTGTTACGCAGTGACTCCAACTCCTTGACCACATTCTTGGCCGTGCGGCGGCTGTCGAATCCAAGGGATTGCAGTTGACTGTCATCATTGATCAGGATCTTGGCCTTGTCGGAAAATTGCAGGCAGTCCAGAAGACGGCCGGACTGGCCTCTGCGGGTGCGCTCCTGCTGCATCTTAAGCGCCTTCGCCAGGCGTGACTCGCTCAACTGCTCACGCCAAAGATCCTCCGGAAAAATTCTCTCGATCCTTTCCACCAGATTCATCTCTATGATGGTGACCATGCCAAACAGCCACATGCGCACAATCGGTTTCTGTATATGCTCGCGCAAAATAATGCCGGAAACGCCGCCCACCATGGAGACGAAGCAGCTCTCATGCCGGGTCAGGACATGTATCACATCGGAAAGTGATGCAGTCTCACGCAGCACCTGTCCCCGGGCAAATGACCGGTGGTGATCCCTGCAAAAGCCGGAGAGCAGATCCTCTTCATGAATATATCCGCTGACCAATCCGTCATCCCGCAGCCCGACTACCGACCAGCCATTTTTCTGCAATATCTTGCGCACAGATTTTGCCGGTGTTTCCGCATCGAATGAAGCCAGGGGCTCGGCAATATCCCGCGCAGAGAACGACTTGGTAAACAGCCGCAGGGCACGTCTCTGTTCAAAATTCTCTCCAAAACCGGTACGTATAGGCGCCGCTATTGAGTTTGACACTGCGGCGGAATCCTGGCCAATCTTCTCTTGACAGCGCGCCCAGACTTTACGGGCCTGCTTTTTCAACCGCTCATCGCCCTCTTCAAGAACTTCGAGCAGCGCCGCCATCTCCGCCAGGTAGACACGCCCAAAACGGGGATCATGCTTGCAGATATCCCGGCAGTTATCGGTAAGATCCGCCAGCTTGACGGTCTTCGCCCGAACCGATGCCTTTGCCGTATGATCCCGATCAATCGCCTTACGCACCGCCCGGTTGCCGTCACTGGCACGACTGATGTCCGTCAGATCCGATACCAGGGCCGCCACATCGGGACCAAAGGCCGTTTCAATATCGCGCACCGTGGCAGTGGTATCCTCTACCGTGTCATGCAACCAGGCCGCTGCAATCATGTGTTCATCATCGGTGACTTCCGACACGATCTCAGCCACCGCCCGCAGATGGACATCGTAGGGTTGGTTGGAATATTTACGCCGTTGATCGATACGCGCATGAGCCTGGGTGGCGTAGAGTGCCGCCCGTTCAACCAGATCACTCATAACACTTACTCATATTCCTGCGTCTGCACATATCTGGAGATCACCAAATCCAGCTGTTCCGGCTCTACCGGTTTATTGATAAAACCATCCATCCCGACCTCGTGACACTGTTCGATAACATCCTCTGCGGCATTGGCAGTGAGCGCCAGAATCGGCATGTGCAGTCCCTCAGGCTCCTGCTCACGGTAGAGGCGGGTGAAATCAAAACCATCCAGATGCGGCATACGAAGATCGATAAAGGCCAGATGAAATTCGTTACCCGTCGCCGCCTCCAGCGCCTGTCTTCCATCAATGGCATGAATCACCCGGTGCCCCTTCTGAACCAGCAGCGTCGTCAGCACCTTTGCAGCAATCGAATTATCTTCCGCCAACAGGACATTCACACCGCTGTCTTCAGCACGCTGACCCCCACGCCTGGGCAATGCCGCCTCATCCTCACCATTCGCACTCTCCCCGCGCAGCGCCCGCACTGCGGCTTGTGCAAGCTGATCGACAAGAAAGGGCTTCAACAATACCGGGGTCGCCCGTGCCGGCAGGTCCACTTTGCGCCCTCGATAGCCGGCAAACAGCACCGGAGGTTGTCCGCTCACATAATCATCAAGCTGGTTCAGCACGTTCTCTGGATCTATACCATTGACCGAGTCACAGAGTAGAATCAGCTCCCAGGCCTGCTTCGGTATCTGCGCCAGTGAATCCACGCTGGAGACCGCTGTTACCTCCATGCCCAACGCCGTCACCACCTCACTGTATACGGCCCTCCCCGTATCATTGGCCTCAAGCAGTAGACAGCGGCGGCCGGACAATATGGGGGGTTTAACCCCCATTTTGCTGCCGTCCTTCGGCAGCAGGGGAAGTTTTACCCAAAAACAGGTTCCCTCACCCAATCGACTTCTAACCCCGATATCACCCCCCATCAGGCGCGCCAGATCACGAGCCACCGTGGTTCCGAGGCCTGTACCACCGAAGCGACGACTGGTCGACACATCCGCCTGCCAGAACATCTCGAATATATTCTCCAGCTTCTCAGCCGGGATGCCGGTCCCGGTGTCCTCCACCTCAAGCAGAACATGCGGCACCGTTACCTTATCGTCTCCCGGCGCCAGCAAGACACGCAGGATCACCTCTCCCTCATCGGTGAACTTGATCGCATTACCCACCAGATTAAAGAGAATCTGAGAGAGCCGCAGTTCATCTCCCAACAACTCTCTGGGTAGCCGCGCATCCACCTGACAGATCAACTCAACCTGCTTCTCCTGCGCCTCTGTTGCCAGGGTTGAAGTGACACCACGCAGCAGCTCCCGGACTTCAAAAGCACTGCTTTCCAGCTCCAGTTTGTTAGCATCGATCTTGGAAAAATCGAGAATATCCCCAATCAATGCCCGCAACAGATGAGCAGAGGCCTTGATTGAGTGCAGATACTCCCGCTGCTCTGAATCCAGCCGGGTGGACTGCATCAACCGCGACATACCTATCACCCCAATCAACGGGGTACGCAGTTCATGGGTCATGGTGGCAAGAAAATCCCCCCGTGCCTTGTTTGCCTGTTCCGCCTCCTGCCGCGCCTCATGCAGCTTGCGCAGCAGGGAGTATTGGTACATCGGCAGCACCACCAGCAGCAACAGGAAGAAAAAGGCCTCGAAGGTGTGCTGCTGCCACTCATCCAGAGCGATCAACACAACATTGTAGGCGAAGACGCTAAGGATGGAGGCTACCTTCAACAGCCGCTTGCCATAGCGGGTACCGTAGGAGACGAATATCCAGATGTAGAGCAGATAGAAGGGGCTGATCGCCTCGTTGGTGAGAAATATTGCCAGACTGACGGCAACGATATCGGAAACAACAGTGACGTAACGACGCGCCGGCATCTCCGGCACATAGTAGATACTGACCAGCAGACCCAGAAAAACCAGAATAAAAAAACCGAAAAAGAGGTAGTACTGCCCGACATCGACCGCATAGTAGTTGGTCCAGGCGCCAAGCCCGATATAACCGACACTGAAGCCCCAGATCGCCAGCCTCACCCAGGCCGACTGGTACTCCGAATTGCGCAGCAACTCCCTGGAAAAAAGGCGAGACAACATCTGTTTTATTCCCTATTCATTCTCAATAAAGAGATGTTTTTCTTTCAGATTGATCAAGAAAAACCTCCATCTGCCGAAAGCTAACATAGATTGCTGCCGCTGTCCGTCCAATGCGGGAAACAGACAGCAGGCAACCCAGGAGCAGGCAAGGAGCAGTAAATTCAGTATGTATATCAAGAAACCCTTTCAACACGATGAGGACAGACAAAAGGCAGAAGATGACCGCCGCCAGATCAAACGGCGCCATCTCATCTACTATCTGCGTGTCTGGGATACCGATTACGAACAGCTGCTTGGGCATGTTGTCGACATCTCCAGCGAGGGATTGATGCTGCTCAGCGACCAGCCGATCCCCAAAAACAAAGAGTTTTCAATGGAGATCCGTCTGCCGGATCTCGAAGGTAACCCGCAAAAGATCGATTTCCGGGCAGCCTGCTGCTGGAGTAGCAACGCTGTCAATCAGTCGTTCTATGATTCTGGTTTTAGCTTCCTGAACAGCGCCCCTGAGGCGATCGATACCGTGCGGCAGTTGATCAAGGAGTATGGTTTCAAGGACTGAGTCCCAGGACTTTTCAGTTTTCCGGCCACAATCCACGGATAGCCGCAATACCTTGGGCGCCACGCCGCCTTGCCTCAACCATCGCTTCCAACCGCATCCCCCCCAGCGCATAGACTGGAAGATTGGCTTGATCAACCCACGCCTCAAACCGTTCCCACCCCAAAGGCTCCGCATCAGGATGGCTGGCCGTCGGCAGCACGGGAGACAGTAGCGCGTAGTCCAGCCCCAAGTCGACAGCGCGAGCGAGTTCCTCCGGATCATGACAGGAAGCTCCTACCAGGTCTGCGTTGGCAGGACGTCGTTGCAGTGACATCAATGTATGTCGATTGAGATGCAGACCATCCGCCAACCCGGCCCAGTCCAGGACGCTGTCCGGACGATTCAGAATGAGGTGGGCACCCACATTTCCAGTCGTTTTCCTGGCTGCATCAACCAGCTCCCGGTATTCCTGATCGGATAGTTCATGGGCGCGCAACTGGACGATACGCACGCCCTGTTGCAAAACATGCTCAAGGCGCCGCAGAAACTGTTCCGGCCGTGATGAGTCTGCGCCGGTGATGAGATAGAGAGAAGGCAACTGAAGCGCCGTAATGACCGGCCGATCCGCCGCAGGAAAAACCTCCGGGCGCATCTCCTGGGGTCTGCACCAACGAAGCGGCTGGCCCTCGACACCCCTGGGCGTTCCCGCAATGGCGCTCACTCGATGCACATCCAGGAGCACGGAACGATTTTCATAGTGATGGGTAATGCGAATCAGTGGTTCAGTGCGCAGCGGCCGGACGTCGAGTTCCTCCAGCAGTTCCCGCTCCAGCGCCTGCAGCGGCGACTCACCCGCTTCCAGTTTGCCGCCGGGGAACTCCCAGAGTCCACCCTGATGAACATGCTCCGGACGCCGGGCGATCAATATCCGTCCCTGGTCATCCTCGATAGCTGCGGCGGCGACGTGGATCAGCATCAATCCATCAGGTTCGGTATTCAGCGTTGATCTTGACGTAGTCGTAGGAGAGATCGCAAGTCAGAATCCGTGCTGCGGCATGACCACGGCCCAGTTTCACGCCGATGGTAAATTCGGCACGATCCATCACCTGCTGTCCCGCCGCTTCGGTATAGTCTGCGGCACGTCCTCCGTTCCGAACGATACATACGTCGTCGAGCCAGAGCTCCACCTGGTCAATGGCCAAATCTTCCAGACCAGCCCGCCCCACTGCGGCGAGAATACGCCCCCAGTTGGGATCGGAGGCAAAAAGCGCAGTCTTGACCAGAGGGGAGTGAGCGATGGTATAGGCAACCGATCTCGCCTCCCGCTCACTGGTTGCGGATTGCACCAGCACTTCGACCAGTTTGGTTGCGCCCTCGCCGTCCCGCACTATCTCCCGCGCGAGAGACATGCAGACTTCGGTGACCGTCTGACTCAGTTTCCGGTATGCCTCAGAGCCGGCATCAGACACTAATTCAACCCCGGCCATGCCACTGGCCAGCAGCATGCAGGCGTCATTGGTGGAGGTATCCCCATCCACGGTAATGCTATTGAAGGAGGGCTGGACCGCATCACGCAGGCACTGCTGCAACAAAGCGGCATCCACCGCAAGGTCGGTTCCCAGATAGGCCAGCATGGTGGCCATGTCGGGTCGGATCATACCGGAGCCCTTGGCAATTCCGGTCACGGTGATGCTCTCCCCCGCCAGGTCGAACTGTCGGGATACTACTTTGGGGCGGGTGTCGGTGGTCATAATCGCCGCCGCAGCCGCCTCCCACGACGCCTCATCCAACGACTCAATCGCTTTCGGCAACGCCTGTTCGATGCAATCGACCGGCAGATTTTCACCAATCACACCGGTGGAGAATGGCAGAACCTGGGCAGCCTTACAGCCGGTAACCTCAGCCAACGCCGCACAGGAGCGTTGCGCATCCAACAAACCCCGCTCGCCGGTGCCGGCATTGGCATTTCCGGAATTGATCAGCAGATAACGAGGGGCTTCTGCACCCATATGCTGTTTGGCCACATGCACCGGGGCTGCGCAAAATGCGTTACGAGTGAAGACGCCTGCACAACTTCCTTCTTCCGGCAACTCTATAACGAGCAGATCATCCCTGCCGGGATACTTGATGCCCGCTGCCGCCACCCCCAGGCGAATGCCGGGGACAGAGTAGACGTCATCCCCCATGATCAGGCGATGCGCCCATGACACTGCTTGTATTTCTTACCGGAACCACATGGACAGGGTTCATTGCGCCCGATCTTGCGTCCTTCACGCACAAACGGCTGATGCTCTTCCTCTGCGGCAGCTGCCTGTTGCGGTGCAGCCTGTTCCTCTTCGGTCAGTCCACGAAACTCTTCATGCTTGAACTCAAAGTCGCTGCCCTGCTGAGAGTGGTCCTGCAGCGCCATCTCTTCCGGCATCTGTACCTGTACCTTGGAGAGGACGCCCACGACTTCAGTTTTGATGCCGTCCAGCATGTTGGAAAACATCTCGAAGGCTTCGCGTTTGTACTCCTGCTTGGGATTTTTCTGCGCATAACCACGCAGGTGAATACCCTGACGCAGATAGTCCATCGCCGCCAGGTGCTCTTTCCAGATACCGTCGAGAGTCTGCAGCATCACGCCCTTCTCGAACTGACGCATCCCCTCGGCACCGACGAAACCCTCTTTCTTCTGATACTCAGCTTTGAGCGTCTCCTCGATACGCGCGAGGAGAGTCTCTTCGTGCAGATCATGGTCATCATCCAGCCACTGCTGGATCGGCCACTCTCCACTAAACTCATCAGCCAATGCCTGACTCAGCCCCGGCACATCCCACTGCTCATCAAGACTCTCTCGGGGGATATACCGGTGCATGACATCATCCACCACGTCGGTGCGCAGACTGGTAATGGTCTCGGAGATGTCCTCCGTCTCCATCAGTTCGTTACGCTGCTGATAGACCACCTTGCGCTGGTCACTGGCCACATCATCGTATTCGAGCAGCTGTTTGCGGATATCGAAGTTGCGTCCCTCAACCTTGCGCTGCGCATTTTCGATCGCCTTGGTCACCCAGGGATGCTCGATCGCCTCGCCCTTCTCCATGCCCAGCTTTTTCATGATGCCGCCTACCTTGTCTGAGGCGAATATGCGCATCAGGCTGTCGTCCAGCGAAAGATAGAAGCGGCTGGAGCCAGGATCACCCTGGCGGCCGGAGCGGCCCCGCAACTGGTTGTCGATACGGCGGGACTCATGGCGTTCGGTACCCACCACGTGCAGACCCCCAGACTCAAGGATCTGTTTGTGTACCAACCCCCACGCCTCAGACATCTCATCGACTTTTGCCTTGTCCGGGTCTTCCCCCAACACGGCCAACTGAGTCTCAAGATTGCCGCCCAACACGATATCTGTACCACGGCCCGCCATGTTGGTGGCGATGGTCACTGCTCCCGGCACGCCGGCCTGAGCCACAATCTCGGCCTCCTGCTCGTGGTGCTTGGCGTTCAGTACCTTATGATTGACACTGGCCTGCTGAAGTAGATTGGAGACCAGTTCCGAGGTCTCGATAGAGGCGGTACCCACCAGCACCGGCTGGCCCCGCTTCACGCAATCCTGCACATCTTCGAGGATCGCCTGATACTTCTCATCCGGCGTAAGAAAGATCAGGTCACCCTTGTCGTCGCGGATCATGGGCATGTTGGTGGGGATGACCACGACCTCCAATCCATAGATCTGCTGAAACTCGAAGGCCTCGGTATCGGCCGTACCCGTCATACCCGACAGTTTCTCGTAGAGACGGAAATAGTTCTGGAAGGTGATTGAGGCAAGCGTCTGATTCTCATGCTGAATCTCCACGCCTTCTTTGGCCTCGACTGCCTGGTGCAGCCCATCAGACCAGCGGCGGCCATGCATGGTACGACCGGTAAATTCGTCAACAATAACGATCTGCCCATCCTTGACGATATACTCCACGTCCTTCTGGAACAGGGCATGGGCACGCAGCGCCGCATTCACATGGTGCATCAGCATGATATTGGCTGAATCATAAAGGCTTGCGCCCTCTGCCAGCAGCCCGGCCTCAGTCAGCATATCCTCCACATGCTGATGCCCCTCTTCGCTGAGGTAGGTCTGGCGCGCCTTCTCATCCACCGAAAAGTCGCCGGGGCCAAAATCCGGCTGCCCCTCGTCGTTGGTGATGGGATCCTGCCGTGTCAGCCGCGGAATGATCTTATCGATCGCCTGGTAAAGATCGGAACTGTCGTCGGTGGGACCGGAGATAATCAGCGGTGTTCGCGCCTCATCAATGAGGATGGAATCCACCTCGTCCACGATGGCATAGAAAGGCGGACGCTGTACCCTTTGCTCTCCGCTGAACGCCATATTGTCACGCAGATAGTCGAAACCGAATTCATTGTTGGTGCCGTAGGTCACGTCAGCGGCATAAGCCGCTTTACGCTCAACGGGGCGCAGGTGTAGAAAACCTCCCGTGGAACCAGAGTGTTCGGGATCGTAGAGGTAGGACGCGCTATCAGGCCCCCCTCCTCCGGAGGAGTTGATGACACCCGTACTCAGCCCCAGAAAGTGGTAAATCCTGGCCATCCAGGCCGCGTCGCGACGGGCCAGGTAGTCGTTCACCGTCACCACATGCACGCCCTTGGCGGGCAAGGCATTGAGATAGACTGCCAGGGTGGCGACCAAGGTCTTGCCCTCACCGGTCCGCATCTCGGCGATCTTACCCTGATTGAGCACCATGCCGCCGATCAGCTGCACATCGAAGTGGCGCATCTGCATCACCCGGCGCCCCGCCTCACGCACAACGGCAAAGGCCTCACTCAGAAGTGAGTCGAGAGACTCTTCCTTCTCCAGGCGTTCACGAAACTCCTGGGTTTTGGCACTCAGCGCTTCGTCCGAAAGCGCCTCCATATCCGCTTCCAGCGCACTAATCTTGGTGACATTCTTGCTCATCCGCTTGACCAGGCGATCATTACGGCTGCCGAAAACCTTCTTGAATATGTTGGTGACCATGTAGTTATTGGTGTCCGTGAAAAATGCGAAATCGGGCAATCATACCCCATGCCATCGGTTTCATGAAGCAAGAGGGGAAGTGATGCAGGGCCACCGCATTAAAATCAGCTTGAAAACACCACCTTAGTGCGGTAACGGTCATTCCACGCAGCTTTTCTCTTTTTCTTAGCGAGACTGAGTGAAGAGGACTCCTGCTGAAACAAGT